>JAIOIM010000608.1 GCA_019912505.1 Ignavibacteriaceae bacterium | reverse complement strand
CATTCCGTTAGCTAACGGATCATAAATCATAAATCCAAAGTGTATAAAAACCAGCTAATACTTTTATATCTTTTAATGTTTATAGCATTATCCCTTATAGTAAAAATGCTGGGTATAATTGATATCCCCGTCATTTCAATACTTACCTATACGGTAATTTTTTATGGACTAAGTATTGTGTATGCTTCTTTCAGCAAAAACAAATCATCATTATTTGTCGGCGCAGTTATATTTTTAACCGGCGTAGTGCTTTTTATTATAATTAATTTTGAGTTTATTGATGCCGGTGAGGTTATACTGCCCTCTTCTTTTTTAATAATGGGGCTAAGCTTTTTGGTTTTGTATTTTAGTAAAAGAAATGATACTGTTTTTTTAATTTTAGGAGGATTGTTATCGGCTGTCGGAATTACAATAGTTATGTTTACCGGACACATTAATCTTCAAACTTATTTTACAACCGTTGTACAAATAACAAAAAGCTACTGGCAGATAATAATAATATTTATAGTAATTATTTTACTTGAACGAGCCGATAAAAAATAGTTACCTAACGGTTCCCTGTAAAACAACTTTTTCCCCCTGTCGCCCTGCTTCAGTTTTTATCTCCTCGGTAATTCTTATTTCTGCGCCGGATTTAATCCACTCTTTGGAAAGAGTTGCCGTTAACATAAACGGACTACCTTCGGCATCGAATGAAACTACATATTCAAGTTTATTGCCTGGGTTTATCCATATTTTGTAAACACCTTCGCCGGTTAATACCGGGAGACCCGATAACCTGAATAATGCTTCACCTTTTTCGCCGCTTAAAAATACCTTTGCTTCTGCTTTACTGTTAAAATCTGCCGAAGATAACTCAGCTACAAAAATACCTTGCGAATCCATTATACTTTTCATGGTTTCTTCGTTGGAAAGCTGCGTCTGTAAACTAACAACCTCACTATTTAGCTCTTTTATTTTGTTTTCGTATCCTTTAACAACTCCGGTGTATTTTAAATACGCCGCTGCTGAAGCAGCAATCAAAAGAAACAGAAAAAGTATAAAGAGTACAACGCCCCCGCTGCTTCTTCTTTTTCTAGCTTCAGCCGTGTATTTGGGTTTATATTTATCGCGGCTTAATTTCAGTTCGGGGTCTTGCTCCATCAGTTTATCTAATTCGTAAGCCGGTATCGATGCTTGTGGAATATCTTCAAAAGTTTTTTCTTTGCTTAAATCCGGAATCACGTGCCCCTTTGTTTCAGTCTGCTGCGGCGGAGGTACTAATTCTGCATCGGGCTGGTTTGGAGAAACTACTTCAAATTCAGTGTCATCAGAGTCTTGTATTGTGTTTCTATGAAGGTTGTCCTGATTCTCCTTCGTCTGCTCAGGTATGTTTATTAGCTCCGGTTTTGTTACAGGCGAGGGGACAAATTGAAACTCCCGTTCGATTGTAGCAATTTCATCATCGGATATTTGTTTAATTTCATTCTTCGGGATGTTGTCAAATATAGATGTTATATCATCTTCATCAGATTCCGGAGCCAGCGTTTTGAGAACCTCGGCTGCCGACTGTCTATTTATTTTTTGGTGTTGAGCCAAAAGTTTTTCGGGTGTTTCAATTGCTGTTTTCTTTTTTAATTCTTCCTGAAGACTGTAAAGTTTCATGGCTACTTTATCTTTTACTTCAGATGATGGCATTTCCATATTTAATATTGCGGGCAGTAATGCAGCAAGGTTCTGATACTCACCTAATTCCTGATATTCAAATAGTTCTTTCTTATCGATGATTGAAACCATCTCATCAAAATTTTCTTTGCCGAGGCAGCCGAGCGAATACGCGTGTATAAGATTTTTGCTTTCCATTACACATCCCCCCTAATTAAATTACTTTTAAGATTAGACAAGGCAATTTTTATTTTCGATTTTACAGTCTGTAAAGGAATATTTAGCTTTGAAGCAATTTCCTGTTCTGTTAAGCCCTCGTAGTAAGCAAGATAAATTACATATTGCTGTGCGTCTGTTAGTTTATTTAAAGCGGTTTCAATACTGTTTTTTATATTTAGAGCGGTTTTAATATCAAGCGCATCAATCTGTTGTGAAAGATGCGGAATAATGTATTTGTCTTCGTACTCCGATGTATATTCGGGCATATTGCCAATAAGTTTATTTCGGCGCATTTTATCAACGGCTTTATTTCGTCCGAGAGTTATTACCCATGTATAAACATTTTCTGCCTCAAAGTTAAAGGCATCACTCTTTAACCAGATTATTACAAACACATCTGCTAAAATTTCTTCAGCCAGTGATTGCTCGGTTACAATTTTTTTTATTAAGGTATACAACAACGATGAATACCTATTGTACAATGCTTCGAGTGCTTTGGAATCATGTTTAGCAACACGCCGCATCAGGTCTATGTCTGATGATGGGATATTTGTCATTTAAGTCGCTTGTTTTGATTGCTTTAATACACCACAAAAGTAAAGTTATAACTGCTAAAAATCAATCGGTTGCCAAAATGCTTGGTTAGTGTTTATTATTATTCCGGCATTTGCAAAATGTTCTTTTTGCCGAAGCAGCAATTTACTCCACGCTGCTTATTATCATTTTGTTGTGATGATTTGTAATTCTTTTTGCCTCGGCGGTAAACAGGTAATCGAGTCTCGGTTTATAGTATTCCGAGATTTTCGCTCTAACTATTTTTAAAGTGCTGTTTAAAAACTTATTCTGTTCGGTAAACCCTTCCCCCAGGACAGCAACCGCTGATGGGAGCCAGTGCGGAGGAAACATTCCCCAAAACGCAACAATTTCTTTAATTTTATTTATTTCACTTTCTATTAGTTCAAGCACGGCTTTGAAAAACAGTTGGTTATATTTTAAAAATTTTATTGCTTTCCACTTTCTACTGCTTTGAGCTGGTTATAAAAATTTAACGTGCGCGCGTTTTTGGGTTCAATGCTCAAACTTTTTTCAACGGTTTTTAATGCATTGCCATAATCCCCTTTAAAATAATAAGCTCCTGCAAGGTTATACAAAAGCTGGGCGTCATTATTATTAATTTTTACTGCCTCGCCAAGATAACTAAAAGCTTTATCTATATTTTTACGTTCAAGAGCAATTTGCCCGAGCCATTTATAAGAAAAAAACGATGGTTTTTGCCGATGAAGTTTTTTTAGAAAATATTCGCCTAAAATTATTTGCCCTGCATCTATAAGTTTATTTGCTGCATACTCTGATGCGGTAGTGTTAACCGGACGGTCTTCAACAATTGCGTTCATTTCCCTTGAAAAGTTTTTATAATCGCCGATTGAATAATATCGCTCGGCTAATTTGCTGTGTGCTGAAGCCCATAGAATACGAAGGTTAACAACCTCAATTGCCATACTGTCAACCCAGTTGTTATACTTAAATTTCTTTAACTTTTGGTTGGGCTCTCCCTTCGGAACAAACGGGTAAGAACCTGTTAAAGCTGCAAGCCGCATTGATGCAATAACAGAATCTAATCTTGTAACCGGGGAATCAGCAGCAAGCAAGGTATCCTGCAAATTATTATTT
>JAIOIM010000607.1 GCA_019912505.1 Ignavibacteriaceae bacterium | reverse complement strand
ATAGGTGTGTAAAAAACGGGGTGCCCTTTGTTTCAAAGAAATAAATTAATCGCAGAATAAAACCGGCGAGAACAATTAACCCGACAAACAATAATTCATTGCTCGAATATTTTTCACCGAATAATTTAACAAAGTATTTTTCGGGCACTTCTATCGGCGGCTTTTCGTATTTTTTATTTTTTGTTTTCTTCATTCAGCTTTTGTCAAAAATACTTATTTATCAACTCATTAATTTGAAATTTCCCTTCACGAAGAATTATAGGTTCTTTGGCGGATAAATCAATTAATGTTGACGCCGAATTGTTTAATAGTTTTACGCTATAAAAAATTGCATCAACCTCTTCGGAATAATCTTCAATAATTTGGCTTGGATCAACATAAGGCAACTGTCCGCTTTTATTTACACTCGTTGAAATAAGAGGCGTTTTAAGAGCATCTAAAACCTTTAAACAAAAACGATGGTTCGGGATTCGAAAAGCCGCAGTTTCCTGTTTTAGTATTGCCGCGGTTTTTCGGTTTAATTTTAACACTACCGAAACCGGGTTTGGCCAAATTTCATTAAGAAAATCGAGATGTCGTTCATTTTCAATATCTACATAGTTCAACAATAATTCCATACTGCCTAAAAGAAGAATATTGTTTTTACTCTCATCGCGCTGTTTAATTTTCGATATTCTTTGAACCGCCTCTTCGTTATAAGGATTTGCTCCAAACCCGTATAACGTATCGGTTGGATATATAAAAACCTTTCCTTCGTAAAAAAGTTTTTTTGTACTTAGAACCGCTTTATCGCAGTTGTCTTCAATCTTAAATATTTCCGCCATTTATACCTAATCTTTTAGAAGAACATCAATTTGTTTAATTACGTCTGCAGGTAATAACTTGTACCCACATGCAAATGTTTTAATCGGACATTCAGCATACCCGTGAATACCGCATGGTTTGCAATCCAGGTCATCATAACTTATAAAACTACTCTTATTAATATATGGATAAAAACCAAATGAAGGCACGGTAGAACAATATATAGTAAGAGTTTTTGTGCCGGCAGCCATGGCAAAATGTGTGGGGGCACTGTCATTTGAAATTAATATTTCGCAATTCTTAAGAAGTTCTACGGATTCAAGAATGCTGAATTTTCCGGCTGTTACTTTTACGGAACTGCCCGATTTTTCTGAAATTATTTCGCATATTTCCAAATCATTTTGGTTTCCTATCAGCAGTACCGTGTATCCCTTTTTTTCTAAGTGGATGACAAGTTGCGAGAAATATTCAGTAGGATACTTTTTAGTATTCCACACTGTGCCGGGAGCTATTGCTGCAATTTTTCCCCCAATGCTTTCTGCACTTAAATAATTTTTTATTTTGTTCTTAATCTCATCGCTTATGTTTAACTCCGGCTGTATTCGCCAGGTTGATTCATCAAAATTATAACCTATCAACTCTAAATTTCTTTGGACTTCGTGGTTATTTAGTTTGTATGGAATAATCTGTTTGTAGATGTGAAATAAACTACTGTTATCAAATCCGTAAGTTTCCCTAACACCACTTTGCATTACAATAAGAGCGGTGCGCAATGAACGGTGTGGCGAATATATTCTTGTATATTTTTTCCCTCTAATATAT
>JAIOIM010000606.1 GCA_019912505.1 Ignavibacteriaceae bacterium | reverse complement strand
GCCATGGCGATGCCGAAAGAAGTTCGATAAAGAAAAATGACATGCAGCGAGAGTTGACGCCGGAAGGAAAAGAGAAATTTAAAAAAGCTGTTGATGGATGGAAAATTTTAATTCATCATGTCGATCATATTGTCAGTTCGCCTTACATAAGAACAAAACAAACCGCCGAAATATTAGCAAAAGGTTTGAAGTTTAATAAAGATATTTTGTTTGATGATAAATTAAAAAGCGGCGGTTCAACCGAAGATTTGATTATGATAGCCAATTCGTTAGCTGGCAATGAAATTATATTTGTCGGACACGAGCCCGACTGTTCAGATCATCTTTCAAACTTAGTTTCATCCTCAGGATTTTTTGTGGATTACAAAAAAGGAATGATAGCAAAAGTTTCATTCAATAACCGTGTCCGTGCAGGTAAAGGTACACTCGAGTTCTTAATCCCAGCCTCAATTTTTTAGTTGTTAACACAATACTAAAATGAAGTTAATATTAATTTTTCAGTAAAAATCGATAATTTTGAGTTAATGCAGAATTATCCAAAACACCGCCATTTGTCATCTCTACTTTAACAAAGTAGACGATCTATCTTTGTTTTAATAATAGAACAAACATCACTCAGCGGGCATGCTATTTAACCCTACAACAAACATTAGTTTTACATTACCAAACAAGCAAAAGTAAATTTATCCATCTTCGATATACTCGGCAGAAAAATAATTACACTTGCAGATGATTACGAAGAATCCGGAAGTTACGAATACACATTTGATGCTTACAACAACGCAAGTGGAGTTTACATTTACCGCTTGCAACAGATAATTTTATTTTCTATAAAAAGATGATGTTTTTAAAGTAAGTAGAAAGATATACAGTAGTGAGAGAGTTTTACAAGACTACTATTGCATTCCTTAAAAATAATAATTAACATCTAACCATAAGTTTTTGAATAAAAGAATTTGAGCAGATAGATGAGATAATAATTTACCGATACAACACAATGAAAAATAATATTTTACAACCAGCATACTTTTTTCTTGTAGGCATATTCCTAACACTACTTAATATGCTGTTAAACGACCGACTTAATAAACCGCCGGACAAGTACGCCAAAAACAAAATAATAATCTCGTTTATTTTTTCCCCGTTCACTCTTTACCAATTATCAACACTGATTAACTACGAGCCAAACAAATGAAACCAAAACTACAACAAATAATACTTTTTACTTTAACCTTTTTCCTTTTTACTTGCGCTGCTTTCCCAACAACAAGGTTTGTAAGTAAAACCGGCAGCAGCGTACCGCCTTACACAACCTGGGCAACCGCAAGCGACAGCATACAGAAGTGCATAAATATTTGTAATGATGGTGATACGGTTGTTGTGGCTAACGGAGTATACAAAGAGTATCTGCTGATTAGCAAAGAAATAGCACTACTTGGGGCAAGCATGGATAGCACTATAATTGATGGTACCGGATTAGGAGATTATTATACAATAAGGGCGAATGCTGATGTTACAATTTCTGGTTTTACTATTATAGGCAAAGGATTTAACACTTCGCCTTATTATGATGGAGTAGTAACTATTTTTAATAATATTAATGTATTTAATTGTAAGATAACTCATTGCAATGTAGCTCTTTGGGTGGGTCAGTCAAGTGGGATATTAGATGGACTAATAATAAATGATGTATATGGTGGGATAACTACATCATGCGCTTCAGATACATGCAAACCTATCATAAGAAATTGTGTAATAATTCTTGAAGGTGAGAATGCAGATAATGGGATATTAAATTTCTATTACGGACAGCCAACTATATTAAATAATATTATTATTGGCAATAAATCAGTCGGAATAAATAATGTATATGCAAAGCGAATGATTATCGAAAATAATTTAATTGCAACCGGTTACGTTGGAATTAGAGCGAGCACAGTTTCAGATACTACTTTTATTCAAAATAATATAATTAGAGAACAAATTGATGCTGATTTTGGTGCAGGCATCAGTTATCCAAATAGAAGGGCAATAATAAAAAATAATATTCTTACTAATTGCAAAAAGGGGGTGGAAATTTCTACGTATGAAAATCCGAGCGCAGATTTTAATCTCTACTGGGAAAACGAGATTCATTCCAACAACGGCAGTATATTCGGGGTGCATGATATTTTTGCCGATCCTATGTTCGTTAAAGATACTGTTGCAAAGTCGCTTTCTTATGATTACCATCTTCAAAAATATTCCCCGGCAATAGATGTCGGCGACCCTTCAATACTTGATGTTGACGGGACGCGCAGCGATATTGGTATGTACGGAGGACCTCTTGGTTCAACTTACACATATCTTAATTTACCTCCAAAACCACCGGTTAATTTTCATTCCTCATTCGACAGCAGTAAAATAATTATTAACTGGGATAAGTTCAGCGAAGCAGATTTTTCTCATTATAATATTTACCGTTCTGTTGTAAACAATTTTATACCGGACAGCAGCAGCCATTACTGCCAGACCGACACATCATATTTTATTGATGAAATTCCTATAGTGAAAGATAAAATTTTCTATAAAATTACTTCTGTTGACAGTGCCGGTAATGAAAGCTTGCCCGGCGAGCAGATAGTAATTACAATTACCGGCACCGGCGAACCAATGATTGAAGTTGTAGGCGAATATAAGCTTTACCAGAACTATCCCAATCCGTTTAACCCGGCAAC
>JAIOIM010000605.1 GCA_019912505.1 Ignavibacteriaceae bacterium | reverse complement strand
GGTATTAAATCTAGTATTTGACGTACTAAAGGTTTATTATTATTTTTGTTCCTCTTGAAAAGCTCCATTGATTATCCTTGTTTGTTTTTTCGAACTTCAAAGATAAGGAGCTTTTCTTATTTCTTAAACTTTCGGATAGTTCTGTTGTTCGATAAATTATTTTTAAGCGCTTGCAGGATGTGGTTCTAACGTAAGACACACTTTGGGGTTTTGTAAAATAAAGAGCAGGGCTGCCCCTGCTCTATAAAGCGTTAACTAATTACTCATACTAACTAAAAGTTCTTCATCAATTACTTTTTTAAGTGTGTCCTTAGGAAGTGCGCCAACTGCCATTTTGGGCTGTCCTTCTTTTGGGATGAACAAAATAGAGGGGATGCTTTTTATTCCGAATGCACCGCCGAGTTCCTGTTCTTCATCCGTATTAACTTTGTAAATATTTATTTTGCCGTTGTACTCTTCGGAAAGCTCTTCAAGCACAGGCGCAACTGCACGGCACGGACCGCACCAGGGAGCCCAGAAATCAATTATAGCAGGCAGTTCGCCTTCAAATTTCCAATCGTTGTTTTTTTCGTAATCAAAAACTTTTTCAAGAAAAGTTTGTTTAGTCAAGTGTTCAGTCATTTTTTTTCCTTAATCTATCTCATTAAATAATTTAGCCTTCTGCAAAATCAATTTAGGCTTCTTCTTTCTTTTTATTAGTTGAAATGCCGAGCGAGTGATATGCCGGGCAAACTCCGGTTATGCATGTAAATAAAGATATAACAGTAAAAATTCCAAGAATTATAGCCACTATACCGCTTATAACATTTGTAAAATAAAGCACAACAATAAGCACAACAAAGAGCAAACGAACAATACGATCAACAGAACCCATATTTTTTTTCATGGTATTACCTTAAATATTAGTTATTAAAAATTATATCTCACAATTCCGCCCTTCATATTTGCCACTAAAAAATTTTCTTTTTTCAGCATAGAGGCGGCGCTTATACTTCTGCTGCCCGTCTGGCAGTAACATATTATTTCTTTATCTTTATATTTTTTCAGTTCATCTTTGCGGTTTCTTAACTCACCTACCGGAATGTGTATAGAGTTTTTTATAGATTTTGATGATCTTTCCCCGGCGGTTCTAACATCAAGCAAAACTGAACTGCGGCTGTCTTTCATTTTTCTTTAACTTCGGAGGCGCTGTACTGTTTTATAGTACGGTTAAGCAGAAATCTCTTTATATAAAAATAAGCTATTAAAGCCGCGCCTGCATATAAAACTATTTGACCAAAAGTCATTTATCTCCTGTTAAATAATATTTTCTAAAAAAATTTAATCGCACGGTAGTACGA
>JAIOIM010000604.1 GCA_019912505.1 Ignavibacteriaceae bacterium | reverse complement strand
TCAACATTCTGATAAGCCTTCTGCATTTCTTTTTTCTTTGCCATATTAATCTCTCTTAGATTTAGGTGAGCCACCGATTGAGGAAGTTGCTTTAATGCCCCGACATAACCAGGCGGTTTTTAATTAGACCAAATATTTACTTACAAAAATAACAATTTATTGTTTATATTTTAGCCTCATAAAAAGAAGTTTTCATTCCTATTTTTCAAGATATTTTAATGATTAGATTTTTAATAGTTTCAATTCTCCTGTTTTCAAATATTTACGCCATTTCTTTGGATGAGGTAAAGCATCAACTTCATAAAATAATTAATTCGCTTAATTCTTCTACTAAAGCCGGTATTTTAATTATCGACCCGCTTACTCAGGATACAATATACCAGTTAAATCCAGCGGTTTCCAGAATACCTGCATCAAATACAAAACTTTTTACAACAGCCACAGCTCTCAATCTTCTTGGGGGCGACTTCCCGATAGCTACAAAAATCTTCAGTGACGATTTAAACATAAAAGATGGTATTGTTAACGGCAATTTGTTTTTAAAAGGTTACGGCAATCCCGAATTTTCATCGGGCGATTTAGAAAAAATGGTGAATGAATTAAAAGCAAAAAATATAAAATTAATTACCGGCAATATTGTTGGTGATGATACATATTTCGATGATATTTATTCCCGCGATGACTGGATTAAGAATGAGGTAGCTAATGTAAAACTACCCCCTATTTCGGCACTTGTCTTGGATCGGAACAGAAGAATTGTCCAAACAAAACGCGGCAGGCGGATTCGTAGGTCTACCCAATACATAAATGATCCACCGCTGTATGCGGCACAAATATTAAAGGAAAAACTTGAGGAAGCCGGAATAAAAGTAAACGGTACAAATACAAAAGGCAGTACGCCGGAAAATTTAAGCGTGTTGAGTGAAAAAAAAATACTCTTGAGAGACTTAATAGCACTGATAAATAAACACAGCGATAATTTTTATGCTGAGGTTTTATTCAAGACTATCGGGGCGGCGGCATCCGGTCAGCAGGGTAATTCATTTTTTTCAACACAAGCGGTATTAAACTTTATTGAAGATAACGCTATTTTTAAGGAAGGTACCTCGGTTGTCGATGGTTCGGGGATTTCAAGATTTAACCAGATAACTGCGGGTGCAATCGTTGGGATACTCGAAAAAATGTATTTCGATCTAAAAAACTATGACGATTTTTACAATTCATTAAGCATTGCTGGCATTGATGGTACATTGCGGCATAGAATGAGCGGAACACCAGCCGAAAACAACATGCGCGGCAAAACCGGTACTCTTAATGGAGTATCTTCCCTATCCGGCTATGTAACCGCCTTAAACGGTGAGGATGTTGTTGTGAGTATAATTTTTGAATATGATAGAGGGAGTGCTAATTATTACAGATCTATTCAGGATAAAATTGTTGAAACCGTTGCCGGATGGGACGAGTAAGAAGAAGATTGAATATCAAGAATATTGATTAATAATTTTACAAGTCTTTTAAGAACCGTAGTAATTGTAAAAAATCAAAAAAAAAACCCTTCATGTAGAAGGGTTTTTAATTTTATTCTGTTGGGCTTGGCTGCGTTTGCTGCGGAGCTGTCTGTTGCGGCGGTAATTGCTGCTGCTGCGGAACACCGCGCCTGCCAGCCTGCTGAATAATACTTTGTCTCTGTTCATCGGTTGTTTGCCCCGGTAAAAAGAAAATATTAGCCATCAAAGTTAAAGCAGTTAAAATACCCGCTAACCACCATGTAGCCCTACTTAAAAAATCGGCTGTTCTTCTGCTGCCAAACATACTGCCCATCTGTGAGGCTCCGCCGAAGGTACCGGCAAGACCGCCGCCTTTGCTTGATTGGAGCAATACAATAACAACCAATAAAATTGCAATAATTGTTATAATCGATACTATTAATAAATACATAAGGTTCTCCTAAAAATTTGTAGCGGGGGAGGGATTCGAACCCCCGACACGTGGATTATGATTCCACTGCTCTAACCTACTGAGCTACCCCGCCAGGGTTTCATTTTGAGTTGACAAATATAGCTACTTTCGGCATAAAACTCCAAATTGTTAGGTTATTTTTTTACCGATATGGACATTTACATTTCAAAATGGGGAAAGAATTAAAGCATAAAAAAAATATATCTGCTAAAGAATGCCAATCTAAATTATTGAAAGAAACTCTAAATACTATCAGGGCACTGCTGTTAAATTAATTTTTTGAAATCAAGTTGCGCTCCGACAGCGTAATTTTAATATTTTAAATGCTATCTAATTTTGTTTTTTATATTTGTTGTGTACTCATCATTAAATATCCCGTTTCCGGTTGCTGTATAATCTTTAATTTCAATGTTTCCTTGCTGAAGCAATGTATTAACTTCCGATATTCTATCAATAGGGTTAGGATGCGTTGATAAAAATGTTTCTATAGCACTCGGGGCAATGCTTACTAAATTATCCGCTCTCATTTTTTCAAAAAAAAATTTTACACCGCCCTGATAATATCGCGTATCCTTCAAATAACTGAACGATGTTCTGTCAGCCTCTGATTCGTCAGATCGGCTGTTTGCAAGGAAAGCAAAACCAACAAATAAGTTTGAAGCTATTTCAGCAACCTGCGATGGATTTTCACCTAAAACCAAATTCAGTAAAATTGAAACTCCGTACTGTGCGGTTAAACGCTGTGTGGAGTGGCGCAGCTCGGCATGTGCAATTTCGTGCCCGAGTATACCGGCAAGCGAAGCCTCTGAGTTGAGATATTTAAGCAGCCCGGTATAAACATAAATGTAACCGCCCGGCAAAGCAAATGCGTTTAACACACCGTCATCGTCTATAATTTCAAGCTGATAGTTGTAAATATTTTTGCTTGCAATTTGAGGCGAAGCCAATATGCTCTGGAAAATCCGGCTGTTTATATATGATTTAACCGAAGCATCGCCGTGATAAATAGGGTACTGCTGCGGGTCGCCTTTTATCTGGTTGCTGATGTCAAGCCCAAGCTGAACATCATCTGACTTTGAAAATATATTTATATTACTGTCGCAAGAGTTGTAAAAAAACGGCGAAGCAATAATAATTAATAAATAAATTGATCTTGAAAATTTCATGCGTGTCTATCCATATTCTTTATAAAAACAATAATTATTTTTGTCGATATCGTCAGTACAAAATGTTATCACTCTTCAATCTGAATTATTTCCCACAATTTGTCGAGCAACTCTTGCAGACCGTGATGCGCTGCTGAAGATATAACTAAAAAAGAAGTCTCTGTACCGCGAATTTTTTTCTTCTTAAGTTTTTTTATTTCATCTTCCGTCAGCAGATCGGATTTCGTTAGAGCAACAAGTTTTCTTTTCTGTGCAAGTTTTGGGCTATAACTTTTTAATTCATTTAACAGCACTTTGTAATCCTGCTGGTAAT
>JAIOIM010000603.1 GCA_019912505.1 Ignavibacteriaceae bacterium | reverse complement strand
ATAGAAACCTATGAACACAGTAGAAATAATAAGAAAAAAACGTAACAATAAAATTTTAACAAATGAAGAAATAATAGGATTGATAAGTTGGTATACGGAGGGAAAAATACCCGATTACCAATTCAGCGCGTTTCTTATGGCTGCATACATTCAAGGAATGAATAAAGAAGAAACCGCGGCAATGACGAGGGCAATGTTATTCAGCGGAAAAATTATGGACCTGTCGATATTTACCGGAGCAAAAGTAGATAAGCATTCAACCGGAGGCGTGGGCGATAAAACATCTTTAATCATTGCCCCGATTGTTGCGGCGGCAGGTATATTTGTTCCGATGATATCGGGACGCGGACTCGGACATACCGGCGGAACACTGGACAAGTTAGAAGCCATACCCGGATTTAGAACCGACCTTAGTTTGAAGGAATTAAAATCTGTATTAAAGAAATGCGGTGCTGTGTTAGTCGGACAAACAAGTGAAATTGCACCTGCTGATAAATTAATATATTCGCTGCGTGATGTTACTGCAACCGTAGAGTCAATCCCCCTTATAACCAGCAGTATAATGAGCAAAAAACTTGCCGAAGGAATTGACGGACTTGTGCTTGATGTAAAAACCGGAAGCGGTGCCTTTATGCGCGAAACGAAGGATGCAGTTCGTCTTGCTGAATCGTTAATTAATACTGCCGTTGCTTTCGACAAAAAAGTAATTGCGTTTATTACCGATATGAATCAGCCGCTTGGAACACATATCGGCAACTGGTTGGAAATTGTTGAAACAGTAAAGATTTTAAAAGGTGAAGTTGCGAATGACCTTTATGAGTTAAGCACGGTGCTTGCCGGAGCAATGATTTTCCTCGGCGATAAAGCAGCTTCGCTTGATGAAGGAAAAGAATTAGCAATCCGGCTCATTAATAATGGAAAAGCATTTGAGAAGTTTTTAAAAATTGTAAAAGCGCAAAACGGTGATATATCATATCTTGAAAATCTTGAAAAATATCCGCAGCCAAAGTTCAAAGAAGAAATACAAATAAGTGGAAGCGGTTATTTAAAGAAAATTGATAATTACGAAATTGGAATGGCGGCATCTATGCTTGGCGCCGGAAGAATGACAAAAGAAGATATTATAGACCCGAAAGCTGGAATTATTTTTACTGCTAAACTTGGTAATAAAATTAATGACGGCGATGTTATCGGCGAAATTTTTTCCGATGATAAGTACAGGCTTGCCGATGCAAAGAAAAGAATTTTAAACGCACTGGTTTTGGATAATAGAAAACCCGCCAAGACGGTATTAATAAAACGAGTGATGCTCGGAAAAAATAAATAACAAACAAAAACCATTTGTGTGTTTGTTAAAAAAAGCCAAAGCCCTAATTGTCATTCCCACAAAAGTGGGAATCTTATTCAAGTACGCAAGGTTTCAGATTCCCGTTTTCACGCATACTCGTCAACCTAAAATTGTTTGTTATTGGTATAATTCATTTTAGAAAATGAATTACATGCTTTATTTACTTATTAGTTCTTACAAATAATTAATATTGAATGCCTACGGCATTCTTTTTTGTTTGGGTTATTCTTTTCTATAAA
>JAIOIM010000602.1 GCA_019912505.1 Ignavibacteriaceae bacterium | reverse complement strand
CTTTAATTGTATCAACAAACCAATCAAGAGAATCTTTAAAGTAAAATCTTCTTGTTCCCTCATCAAAATCAATTTCTTTTACAACTACCTTTAGTATGCACAAGTCATCATCTAAACCTTCAGTACTTATGGGTGGATTTTGATGCTCGGGGTTTGATTTAATCATTAAATTAAAAGTAGATTTGTAATTTATAAGGATTTGATCTGAAGAGTACTTAACTCTCTGCCTATACCCTGGTCCGGTTATAATATTGCCCCTTTCGGCAAAGGGTTTCGTTACTATTTCATTTGTTTGTGAATTTCTTGTAGCTAATATGCTGTTATAAATAAGCGCAGCTTTTACTTCGGATAATGAAGTGTCATTCGCCTGCCAGATGGAGTAAATAGCTTCGGAATAATGAGCAATATAATCAACCGGCATATTTATCTGGTATGGTATTAATTTTATCTGATCATTTGCGCCATAACTGTCGAAAGCAAGCAATACATCATCCGAAAGTTTTGGGAACATTATCCCTTCCAAACCCATAGCCTTTAAATTTGGAATGTGGGGCATTTTTAATTACAGCATACTGAATATTAACAGCCGGGCTGCCGTAAATTTTTATACCTTCGGGTGGTGTGCTTTCACTTCCATATAAAGTGCCGACTTCAAAATCAAAGTGTACTTTGCTGTTTACGCTGCCGTTAATGCTCAAATTTCCGGAAACCGTCAATGCCGTGCGGTTGGGGAAGTTTAATGTACAGCCCGAATTTATGGTTAAAGTTTTTCCAGCCGGTATGTTAATGCTTCCTTTAATGTCGAGCGTGGTATTAGCCGGCAAAGTTTCATTGGTAATTAAACTGCCTCCGGCAATCATAACCGGTTCAAGTCTGAATAGCTTTCCTTCACCGGGTTCGAAAGTGGTCTCAAATGAAGAAGTTTTACCGATAACCCATTCGTTTAAAGTCCCAGCTTCTACAACTTTCCAATTATTAAATATAGAATTGCTTTTATTAATTGTTACAGTAATATTTCTTTGTTCTGTTGGCATTGTCCTTCTATTTACAACAAAGAAATATTCCAGATTTGGATTTGTTAATTCATCTGTTTTCTTAAAAATTCCCAACTCAACATATGTTTGGTTTGCTGCATCGGTTGTTGTTACTGAATTAATATATATCCCTGAGGGTTGACCTTGATGAATGCTGAAAGCATTTTGCCATGTAAGTTGAATTAGCTCATTACCAATTGAAGCAAGTTTATTATTTAACTGTTGTACTGTTGTCCATTTTGGATAGCCATATGCATCTGTAAATCTTGGAATTGGTGGATCGTTTTGTTCCATAATTCCAATCCTGTTATCTGTCAAGTCATCACTATTATTTGAATAAATATAATAATTAATAGATTTAGCGCCATAACAAACTCCAAGATTTGCCATTGCTTTTATTTCGTACGCGGAAGGTTCTCTACAAAATAACTCATCGTCTTTGTAAGGATCTGGATAATCTACTGCCCATTTATGCGCCTGAACAGTTAACCATAAAGGTTTATTAAATAGAACTGAATTTGAAATTAATTTGCGCAAATGAGAAACATAATGACTTTGAATTCGGTTTTGCAGGATACTTGTGTAACCAGTTTGACCGGGAGTAGCGAAAAGATTGCCATTTGAATCTAAATATGGTATTGGATAAATATCCGAGAGTAAAACATCGGAATTTGTTTCATAAAGATATCTCATGACTGTCTGTTGAGGATTATCGTTAAAGTAGAAATAACTAATTGGGTTTTTAACCCCAATACCAAAGTTTTTAAGAGTTGAACCAATTTTTGAAACCGGAAAATTGTTTTCCGTCAAAGCCTCATCCCACGTCATAAAATTTTTTACAGCAGCATTATCTTTGTAATTAACAGCAAAATCCTGTATTCTCGGGTTTAACACATTCGTATAAAGACTCTGAGAGTTTGCATCATCAATTGCAACATAATCCAGATCAACAACATAGTTATAAGGGTCAGTATCATTTAGTTCCACTTCAATATCATAGTCCGTAAATGTAACAGTTGGCTTAACTGAATAATTTCTTAATTGCACAGTAGAAAAGGGGTCGGTGAAATTATATACAGTTGAATCTTCAACATATGGGATAACATTACTTGGACCGCTTGGCAGTTTGTGATATGCCATGACTAAAATTTCATGCCAATCGTTATCCGGAATTTTATCAGCCGATACCGTTCCGCTCAACGAACCTCCACCAGGTTTTTTAACTGTAAATGTTAGGATCGGGATGTTCGGCAGCGGGAAATTTGCAGCTGATGGAAGACGAACACGTACTTTCAAGTAGTAAACTAAAAAATCGGGCTGTAAATTCTTTTCCCGCAAGTTATATGCAACCAAGCCATAACCAGTTTGAGATGGATCGAATTTTAAATAATTAATAGATTGAATCCCAGGTTGAAATATATTCCAATGTACTAGTCCATCTGGGTCTATTAAAGGCAATCCTTTAGGAACATTTTGAAAATCATTCAGTGAATTTGAGGGGATATATTCAATTTGATAAACCCAGCGTTTTTGGAAATAAGGATCATAAGTGGCTGGATTTCGGTTGAATCCATTATCAAGATACACATCTATGTTTCTACCGTGAGCCTCACTTAAATCTGAAGTAATATCGCCAACGGAAACAAAACCAGTATTACTACTACCGGGTGGTGTTTGAAAATACTTTAAACCGGCGAAATTAATTCCGAATGATTTTACAGTATCCCAAAACTCACTGCTATGCGGAAGTGTGCTTCCGCCAAAATCATGAAATGAACTAACATGTTCCGCGCCTATAATAAATTTGTCTAGTTGTGCAAGAACTATAGAATTAATTACAAATAATAGTATCAACAATTTTTTCATATACG
>JAIOIM010000601.1 GCA_019912505.1 Ignavibacteriaceae bacterium | reverse complement strand
TCAATCATCTGCCACCAGCGGTTGGGATAAGGATGTGTAGGAGCGCCCTCATACATAAAGGACGTTGTTCCGTTTAGCAGAGGTCCGTATACAATATAACTGTGTCCGGTTATCCAACCCGGGTCGGCTGCACACCAATAGCGGTCTTCTTCATGAATATCAAAAACATATTTTAATGTTGAGTAAGTGCCAACCATATAACCGCCGTGGGTGTGTACAATTGCTTTCGGTTTACCGGTTGTGCCTGAAGTATAAAGTAGAAACAGAGGATCTTCTGCATCCATAACTTCAACACTGCAATTGTTGTTTGCAATTGGCAAATTCATTAGTTCATGGTACCACATGTCTCTCCCCGGTTCCATATATATATCATGCCCGGTACGTTTTATAACTAATACAGATTCAACCGTGGCAGCGCGTTGAAGAGCTTCATCCGCAATTTTTTTTAGTTCAACTATTTTACCGCGCTGGTAAGCGCCATCGGAAACTATTAAAACTTTGGATTGACTATCTTCCAATCTTTCATGTAATGATTCGACTGAAAAACCACCGTAAACAACTGAGTGTATTGCGCCAATTCTTGCACATGCAAGCATTGCAATTGCAAGCTCGGGAATCCGCCCCATGTAAATAGTTACTCTATCCCCTTTTTTCACTCCGAGACTTTTTAGAACATTTGCAAACCGGCAGGTTTCCCTCCTCATTGCAAAGTACGAATAAGCTCTAAAGTCACCATTCTCACCTTCCCAAATCATAGCTAACTTATTTCTTCGTGAAGTTTTGCAATGCACATCGAGGCAGTTGTATGCTATGTTTGTTTTACCATTGACAAACCATTTATAAAAAGGTTTTTTTGAATCATCAAGAACTTTTGACCACTTTTTAAACCAATGGAGATTTTTTGCTTCTTTAGCCCAAAATTCTTCTAAATTATCTGAAGCTTCACTGTAAATTTTTTCACACTTTGCATGAGCTTTTTTTACAATATGCTTCGGTGGGTAATACACCTCACCGGAAAGTTCTTTGTCGGACATGAACGTCTCCTTTAATGGTTGAAAAAATAACAAATTAAGCAATGCTTGATTTCGGGTTAAAAGTTAAAACATCAACAAATAATAATCAACATTAATTACCATTAAAAATTATTATTTAGTTTACATCATTTTGCAACCGGATAACTAAGCTACTTATTTATATCATCTCAAAATGAATTTGCTATAATTAAAATTAAAACAGATATTAGCAGATAAGAAGGTAGATTTTTAAGAAGATTATATAAACTATTTTTTAAAAACGGATTAAAAATTATGAGAAGCCAGGTAAATCCTGTTGAAAAAATTATCGAAGCCAAAAAACTTGCCAACCATAAAGGCGACCCGCTCCATGGAACTTGTTTTCTTGCTACTACACAGTACGATAAAAGTCCACACGTAAGAGCTATGCAACTTTATGATTTAGTTGATGGAGCTTTGTTCCTGTTAATAAACGACACAAGCCCAAAATGGGAACAGTTAACATCAAGCGCATCTTACGAGGCACTTATTTATCTCCCTTCTGTTTCTATGCAAGCTCGGTTTTGCGGAGCTTTTTTTATGGCAGAAAAGAGGATAGCTGAAAAATACTGGACACAAGTACCGCTAAGATTTAAAAAATTGGATTACTTCCACTCAATGTTTTTAGATCAGAGTTCCAAGCAGTTCGATGAAAAAAAATTTTATGAAAACATGATTTTTATAACGGAGACATACAAAGACAATCCCAATTTAGCACTGCCGGATCATGTAAAAGGGGTTTACCTTGTTCCAACCGAAATTGAAATTTGGATGGATACTAAAAAGGGAGATGAAATGCCGATAAGGTTATTGTACATTGTAAAAGATAATGAGTGGCAAGAGCAGTTGCTCGTTCCTTAAAAATTGAATGACCATACTTTGGTAAACAGAAAACCGATTGCGAAAATAATGGTTAGTAATATTCCTCATCGCTTTTTTTTATAAAATTTACTTATTAGAGATTAATTTTCTCTAATATCTTGCGAGGGGATTATTCTTATTATAAGGCGTGTAAATAGATCAACTAATTTTGGCTAAACTTTAACAGAAACGCTTTTATAAATCTGTTAGTGTTGCCGTCCATTACTCCCTGAACATCGCTCGTTTCTTCATCGGTACGGTGGTCCTTTACCATATTGTAAGGATGAAAAACATACGACCTTATTTGACTTCCCCATTCAATTTTCATTTTACCTTTTTCAACTTCATCGAGTTCCGCTTCCTGTTTCTCAAGTTCGAGTTGATACAGTTTTGCCTTTAACATTTTCATAGCGTTCTGCCGGTTCTGAAGCTGCGACCGCTCGGTCTGGCACGCTGCAACCACACCGGTAGGAATGTGCGTATAACGAACTGCGGTTTCCACCTTGTTAACATTTTGCCCCCCTTTTCCACCGGAACGATATGTATCAACTCTCAAATCAGCAGGATTAATTTCAATTGAAATCGTGTCATCTACTTCGGGGTAAACAAACACAGAAGCAAAAGATGTGTGCCGTCTTTTGTTGGCATCAAAAGGGGAAATGCGAACAAGCCGGTGAACTCCATTTTCAGCCTTTAGATAACCGTATGCAAACTCACCTTCAACTTCAATTGAAGCACTTTTTATACCTGCTCCATCGCCTTCAAGAATATCGAGAATGTTCATTTTAAAATTATTTTGTTCACCCCAGCGCAGGTACATTCTAAAAATCATATCAGCCCAGTCCTGCGCCTCGGTTCCACCAGCACCCGAATGAATTGTTAAAATGCAATTGCGGTTATCATCTTTACCGCTGAGCATATTTTTAAACTCGGCGTTTTCAATTGCTTCTTCAAGCAGTTTTACTTCGGTTTCAATTTCGCCGGTTAATGAATCATCGTCTTCCATTTGAGCAAGCTGAATAAATTCATCAACACTTATATGTTTTTTGTCAAGATTTTTCCAGAGGTTTACCCAGTCTTCGAGTTCTTTTACTTCCTGTAGAATTTTTTGCGCTCCCATCTGGTCATCCCAAAAACCAGGCTCTGTAACTTTATGCTGAAGGTCTCTAATTTTTGCGTCTTTGTTATCTACGTCAAAGATAACCTCGCAGCTGATCGATTCTAACTTTATATTCTTTTAATTGTCTTAGTTCATTCTCGTACATAATTATCCTAAAAAATTTTTATTTCAAATTTAAATAAATAGTTGATAAAATTTTTCTAACGCGGGTTATTAGTCTATCTCAATTTCCATACGAAGCAGAGCCGCAGCAAGCGTCTTCCCCTGTGCGTCATGTTTTAGTGAAATTGTTCCGCCGCCGCCTAAAGTATTATGTAATAAAAAATTTAACGCCCGTAAATTAGGCAAGTCATATCTTTCAACTTTACCGAAACATATACCCTCGAAATGTTTTTTAACTCTCTCGGCAGTTAAATATTTTTTTATTATTTCGTAACCATCATCATCGTTAGCTATAATACCAACATTAGCGGCATCGCCTTTATCGCCGCTGCGACCGTGACAAATATCTATTAATTTAATTTTCATATCAAACCTCTATTATTTTTACTACTGGTTTAACAAGCGTTTTGGGCATTAGCGCGGGCCAATACGCAACCACCTCGCTAGGCTTTGGGCGTCCTCCTGCAAAACCTGTAACAGCAGGTAAACCTGTTAATATTAGCGGTGCAATTTCTTTTCCGAATCTTTCAACAGATTCGAAATTTGTTGAACGAACAGAAAACCGGAGCATAACTTCGTTTATATTATCTTCGTCAATTTTTCTTGCAAGAGTTTCATGAGTGGCATTATAACCGATAAACTCTGCGCGTATTTCTTCAAAACTAAGGTCCAGCAATTCTAGACGCTTTCTTAAAATTTGTTCGGCAGCCTTTGCCTTGGTTAAAGCTTTTGGCCATGAATATGTTAAACTGCCCGATGCAGAATAGCCATAAAAATAAGAACACGAAACTTTGTAAAATTCGGTTTCTTTTGCGCCTGAAACATTAAACATTTTTACACGATTATTTCCAAGGTCTTCTAATTTTATTGATGTAAAGTCGGCTACACAATCGGGTGTAATATAATTTTTTGGATCGCCGATTTCGTAAACTAACTGTTCGGCAACCGTTTCGAAAGACACACGACCACCCGTTCCTTCATGTTTGGTAATAATTACAGTACCGTCCGGATACGCTTCTGCAATAGGGAAACCAATTTCGGCAAAATTTTCTATCGATTCCCAATCACCCAAAAAGTTACCGCCGCTAGCCTGGGCACCGCATTCAAGAATATGTCCGGCTACAGTTCCCGCAGAAAGAAGATTGTAATTATTTTTATCCCACCCAAATTCATAAATCATCGGGGCTAAGGTTAAACCAGTATCTGTAGTGCGTCCGGTAATTACAACATCCGCCCCTTTTTCTAACGCTTCCACAATTGGGAACGCCCCGAAATAAACATTGACACTTAAAAGCTTGTCTTTTATTGTTAAAATTGATTCGTCGGTTTCCATATTATTTAGTTCGGCTCCCTGTGCAATAATATCGTCAAGAGAATCTTTAATATCATCACCAAGAACTACACCGACTTTTAATTGATTAATACCAAGTTCTTTTGCAACTTCAATAACAGCCTCTGCGCAGGCAATTGGATTTACACCGCCGCCGTTTGTAATTACTTTAATATTTTTTTCTTTACATGTTGGCAGTATTCGCCGCATCAATTGCGGGATGTCTCGGGCATATCCAAATTTAGGATTTTTAATTTTTTGTTTTTGCAAGATTGACATCGTTACTTCGGCGAGGTAATCCATAACGAGATAATCAATTTCACCTTTCATCACTTGGTGGTAGGGGGCATCAATTAAATCGCCCCAAAACCCCTGACCTGATGCAATTTTAATTTTTTCTTTCATAAAATCCCTCAATACTAATTATTTTTTCAGCAGCTATATCTATATCATTTTTAGAAGAAACATCGAGCCAATTAATTCTATTATCGCCGTTAAACCAGGTCATCTGGCGTTTTGCATATCGGCGGGTGTTTCTTTTTATCAATTCAACTGCCCGTTCAATAGTAATTTCTCCGTCAATATAGGAAATGATTTCTTTATAACCTACTGTGTTTAACGAGTTAAGATT
The DNA here is from genome assembly GCA_019912505.1 of Ignavibacteriaceae bacterium. GTDB lineage: Bacteria > Bacteroidota > Ignavibacteria > Ignavibacteriales > Ignavibacteriaceae > CG2-30-36-16. The sequence continues at coordinate 1,210 of JAIOIM010000601.1, read as the reverse complement.
CTTATCATAACCTTTACTTAAAAGTTTTTTTACCTCATCAACTAATCCCGTTTTTATCATCTCATCAACACGCTGTTCAATGTTTTTATACAAAATTTCTCGCTCCCACTTTAACCCGTATTGCACAAAACTTACCTCAACTTCCCGCTTATGATTTTTTTGATGTTCCTTTATTGTTTTGCCCGTAAGGTGATAAACCTCCAGCGCGCGCATAATTCGTTTCCAATTCTGCGGCAGCATTTCGGCTGCGCTCTCCGGGTCGACTTTAACGAGTTGTTCGTACAAAAACGGATTACCAAATTTATTTTTAAGTTGAAGTAATTCCTGTCTGTAATTTTCATCCGTATCAACGGTATCAAAAATACCGTCAATCAAACTTTTTATATATAAACCGGAGCCACCAACTACTAATGGAATATTTCCTTTATTAAAAACAGTATCGATTAACTTTAATGCATCTTTTTCAAATCTGCTTACATTATATTCCTCGTAAGGATCAAATTCATCAATAAAATGATGTTTCACATTTTGGAGATCTGCTGCAGATGGTTTTGCTGTGCCGATATCTAAATATTTATAAAACTGTCGGCTGTCGGCAGAAATAATTTCAACCGGAATTTGTTTTGCAATTTTAAGACTTATATCTGTTTTACCGGAGCAGGTTGGTCCAACGATAACTACTACTTTCGTTCCCATCCTTCTCTTCCTATAAGCGGCACGAACGCAAATTGCGGTACATCTTCAATTTCAAAATTATCTTCATCTATTTTTGTAACAATTTTTAACGTTTGTGTATTTTTATCGCCGACCGGTATTACAAGTCGCCCGCCAATTGCCAATTGTTTTTTTAGCGATACCGGAACGGATGGAGAACCGGCAGTAACAATGATGCCGTCATAAGGGGCATGTTCAACCCATCCGATCGTTCCATCGCCGCATTTTGTATTTATGCGAATCCCGTTTTTATCTAAAAGTTTTCTTGTCTTATCATAAATATCAAATTGTCTTTCTATGCTGTAAACTTTCATCCCCATATTAAAAAGGATAGCAGCCTGATAACCGCTTCCGGTTCCGATTTCCAAAACTTTTGAATTCGGTGTTTTTAATTTTAACGCCTGCGTCATATAAGCAACTGTGTATGGCTGCGAAATAGTTTGACCGCTTCCTATCGGAAGTGCAATATCTTTGTATGCATGATATTTCATTGCTT
>JAIOIM010000600.1 GCA_019912505.1 Ignavibacteriaceae bacterium | reverse complement strand
AAAAAAGATTGTTCCAAAGCTTTTTGATAAATCACTAATATCTAATTACAATAAAATATTTTCGATAGCAGAATCAAATAATAAATTATTCCTTGCAGTTTTACATGGCATTGTGGAGTACGATTTGATAACCGGAAAGGAAAACTTAATAAATAATTTTCGGGAAAAAGGAAAAGAAGAAATTACAATTATTAGTCAATTGTACATTCAGCCCTCCGATCCAAATATTTTATGGATTACAACTATTGATGAAGGATTTATAAAATACAATCTTACAGATTATTCGTATAGGAAGATTTATAAGAAAAAAAAAGACGTATATAACTCACTTCAATGCGTTTTGGAAGACAAGGACAAAAATATTTGGGGTGGTTCTCATTCTCTAGGATTGTTGAAGTATAACCCGATGAACGATTCCACAATTGAGTTTAAGCTGCCAAAATCGAAGTATAAGAAGAATACTATTCAAGTGCTTCATGAAGATAAAAGAGGGCATATCTGGGCAGGTTCCTCTCACGAAGGGTTATACAAATATGATAAGGGGAAAGATTCACTCTTGAAGTTTAAGTTTTCCTGCCTAGACTCACTTGAAGCAAAATTTTCAGTTTTTGTTATTAAAGAGGATAAGAATAATAACCTTTGGGTTGGTACAAGCAAAGGATTACTAAAATATAATTATGTAAAAAATGAAAGCGCGTGGTACACATATTCTTCTGCAATTGGCGTACACCCAATTTTGGCAATAGAACTTGATGAGAATAACAATGTATGGTTTAGTTCATTTTATGAAATAGGTAGATTTGATATAAATAAAAAAATATTTTCAGTTTATCCGGGAGAAAAAAAACAAATATCGCAAGGATATATGCCGGACTGCTCTGTTGCTTTACCGGATGGCAGAAAAATTTTTGGAGGCGACTGGAGTTTCACTGCTATCGATCCATCGCAGCTAAACACGGTAGTACCTAACATAGTTATTACTAAACTTCACCTTGCAGATCATCCATCTATATTCGACTATCATATAGATCCTCAAAATCCTATATCTCTGGAATACTACGAAAATTATTTTTCAATTGAGTTTGATGCTTTAAGTTTTACAGCCCCTGAAAGAAATAAATTTATATATAAACTAGACGGCTATGATAAAGAATGGATAGAAGCGAGCAGTGACAAAATTGTGCGGTATGCTAATGTTGAACCGCGTGATTATATTTTTAGAGTGAAGGGTTCAAACTGTGACGGTGTTTGGAATGAAGAAGGTGCAAACTTAGCAATTACTGTTCTTCCTCCATATTATAAAACTACCTGGGCATACATTTTATATTTTATTATTTTGATTTTAGTAGTTTATGCGATAGTCCGTTTTTTCTTATACAAAGCCCGGCTTCAAAACGAAGCTGTTATGAGGCAGCGCGAGGCGGAACAACTGCAGCAACTTGACCAGATAAAATCACGTTTTTTTGCAAATATTTCGCACGAGTTAAGAACTCCTCTTACTTTAATTCTCGGTCCTTTAGAAAGTTTAACCTCAAAGGAAGCCGGCAGCACAACATTCCAGATGATGCACAAACAAGCAAAAAAATTGCTTAATATGATAAATCAACTTCTTGACATCTCAAGACTTGAATCGGGGAAAATGCGGTTAAAAATTTCAAAGCGTGACGTGGTAAAACACACTCAAGCAATAATCGAATCCTTTTACTCCCTTGCTCAAAATAAAAAAATTCAACTAAAGTTTACCTCTTCCTTATCAGAATTAACTACATACTATGATACTGATAAGTATGAAAAAATTATAATTAATTTACTAAGTAATGCATTTAAGTTTTCTCCGGATGAGGAAGATTTAATCGTTTCCCTTCAAGCTTCCGCCGCCGCAGAATTTAACGGGCTCAGGTTTTCTGAAGGATATTTTTGTATTAAAGTTAAAGATAATGGTGTTGGAATTCCGAGCGAAGATGCAAAAAAAGTTTTCGATAGATTTTACCAGGTAGAAAAAAATAGTAAAATAAAGTTTGGCGGTACCGGGCTTGGTTTGTCAATTGTAAAAGATTTTGTTGATATGCACAATGGGTTGGTTTTTGTGAACCCCGATGTTGAGAAAGGAACAGAGTTTAATGTAGTGCTACCGCTCGGTAAAAACTCATTTCAGGATGCCGAATTTGAAGAATATGCTGATGATGAGAAAACAAGTGATTCCATCGATTTTATAGAAGACCACGTTAAAATTGAGGTTGAAGAAATTGAAAAACAACAGGAGAAAGATCATTCATTAAAAAATATTTTAATTATTGAAGATCACCAAGAAGTTAATGATTATATAAAGAATATTCTAATGCCCGCCTATTCTGTTGTCCAAACTTATGATGGTGAAACAGGAGTTATTTCCGCTAAAAAATTTGTGCCGGATTTAGTTGTGTGCGATATTATGATGCCGGGGATTGACGGATACGAAGTGTGCCAACAACTAAAAACAGATGAAATCACAAGTCATATTCCAATTATTCTTCTAACGGCAAAAGCCAGTATGAATAGTAAAATTGACGGTTTGGAAACCGGCGCCGATGATTATATCACAAAACCGTTTAGCGAAGATGAACTTAAAATTAGAATAAAGAATCTTATAAAAAACAGGGAAACGCTTCGCTCCAAGTTTGCCGGACAAATAAACCTAAACCCTAAAGAGTTAAGTATTACTCCGGTTGATGAAAAGTTTTTTATTAGGGTAAAAGTTATTGTAGAACAAAACCTTAAAAATCCCGATTTTTCTGTGGATAATTTTGCCGTAGAAATTGGGATGAGCCGAATGACGCTTCACAGAAAGTTAAAAGCAGTTACCGGTATAAGCACAAAGGAACTTATTCAGGAAATGCGCCTCAGAAAAGCCGCACAATTATTAGAGAAAAACTTTGGCAGTATTGCCGAGGTTGCTTATGAGGTTGGTTTCAAAGAACCCTCATATTTTACAAAGTGTTTTCAGAAGAAATACAATGTTGTCCCTTCCGTCTACAATCAGCAGCAAGTTAGAAGAAATTAATCTCTTTATTGTAAGCATCCACAAAAAAAAGCTTTTTGTTACAGAATTCCCACTAATTGTTACATCCGTATAATGATAAATTCAATTTCCCTGTATACTTTTGCCACAGAAATTTTGATTAGATTTTTACAAGCTTATTCTAAAAATTAAGCTGTATAAGTTGAATTGTTAGCAGAGGGTGCAATCAGCACAAATAGCAAAAGTAGAGAACGGCACACCAAAGGTGAAAGAATGGTGTTGCTGAGGGGGTTTCTTTCTTTTTCAGGGAAACGATTGGGAATGAATCCGGGGGTGGGAGAAAAAGCATGGGGAGTATGTTTTTTCTCTTAACCGGTTCGTTTGTTATTAATTAAAAACAAAAATTTTGGGTACCAAAGGGTTTTATTTTTTTTTGAGTTTAATCCCTGGCTACCCGATGCTATTGGGGGGGTGAGTAGATCGAATTCAGCCCGTTAAGCCGGCTCTTTTAGAACCGGCTTAATTATTTTAAATCAGCCATGACGTACGGAAATGATATCTCCGTCTTTTACTATATACTCTTTTCCTTCAAGCCGCCAAACACCAAGTTCTTTTGTCTTTGCAAAAGAACCTGCTGTTAAATAGTCATCGTAATGCACAACTTCGGCTCTAATAAATTTGTTATAAAAATCGGAATGAATCTCACCCGATGCTTCCTGTGCCGTCATGCCCTTTTTTATTGTCCAGGCTCGGCATTCATCTTCACCGACCGTAAAGAAGGATTGAAGACCCAACAAATTGTAAGCTTCACGAATAATATTATCTAAGGCAGATTCAGTGATCCCGTATTCAGTCATAAAAATTTTCATATCTTCATCACTAAGTTCACTCATTTCCATCTCAATTTGCCCGAAAAAAGTTATGCCCATAGTATTTAATTTCAGTTTTGGCTGAATAAGGTTTATAAATTTTTCTTTTTCACCCGACTGATCTTCGCTCAGGTTTATTGCAATTAGCATAGGTTTAAGGGAGAGAAACTGATATGTTTTTAATGTTTGCAGCTCCTCTTTTGTAAAATCGTGCTCGCGCAACGGCACCTCGTTTTGAAGCAGTTCGTTACATTTTTCAAGAACCGGCAATTCTCTTTTTAAATTATCATCCTGCGTTTTTAATATTTGTTTGCGAATATTTTCAATACGTTTTTCAATTATTGTAAGATCTGAAATAATAAATTCTGTTTCGAATGAATTTATATCTCTCATAAAGTCAACCGAGCCATCGGGGTGCGGCACAACCTCACTGTTAAATGCGCGCACTACCTGGATAAGTGCATCGTTAGTTTTAACTTTAGAAAGGAAGTTACTCGTAAATTGTGTTGAACCCGAGTCTCCTTTTTGTAGTCCTACAACATCGACAAACTCAATGGCAGCATGCGCTGTTTTTTTTGGATTAAACAAATCGGAAAGATTATCTAACCTTTTATCGGGTACTTTTATAACTGCTTGATGACTTTCGGATTTGCTTAATACAGCGGCATCGAGATGCGTTTGAGTTATTGTTTGAAACAATGTCGATTTTCCACTGTACGGA
>JAIOIM010000599.1 GCA_019912505.1 Ignavibacteriaceae bacterium | reverse complement strand
AAATTATACTAAAAAGAATTTTTAACGGATTATTAAGTATGCCGAAGAAAGGATGTATTCAAGAGCTAATTGTTCGCCCCAACGATAGACGCTGCACAAAAAGCCGGCACAAAAATCTTTCGCACCGGCTTGTTGAACCACTTCACATATAGTACGAGAACGGGTTAATTTATTATCTGAGTAAAACCATTTTTTTGGTTAAAGAAAAATCTTGGGTAGTAAGTTTATAGAAATAAACACCGCTTGATAAATTTGATGCATCAAAAACAACCTCATAGCTGCCCGATGCTTTTTCTTCGTTTACGAGTGTGGCAATTTTGTTCCCAAGAACATCGTACACCGTGAGATTGACCATTGACCATTGACTATTGACCTCTTTGGGAATTGCATATCTAATTTTTGTTGCCGGATTAAACGGGTTAGGATAATTTTGCAGAAGAATAAAATTTTGTGGAATCTCATTTGTGTTGATCTCTTTTATTCCGGTTATTCCGCCATTAATAGTCTTGAATATTGTGCCATAATGTCCAACCGCAAAACCGGTTCTTTGATTAAAATGAATTGCATTAATGAATATATTATGTGGAATACTTTGAGGCGCCCAGTTTCCACCCCCGTTTGATGTGTATAATAAACCGTTCAAACCGGAAACCCATCCTTCTGCTCCAGAGAAACAAATTGAAGTAAAGCCTTCACCGTTTTGAGAATAAGCTATATTCCAAGTTAATCCACCATCGGTTGATTTTAGAATTACATCACCACCAACCGCCCAGCCCACAACTCCGGTGCTGTCGAAAATAACATCTCTTAACGTGGTTGTTAATCCGGTGCTTATTTTGTTCCAATTAAGTCCGTTGGTTGTTTTCAAAATTGTACCGTTACTTCCCACAATCCATCCATTGTTTGAATTGATAAAGTAACAGCCATATAAATGTGAAGTTACGCCTGATGTTTGAGGCACCCAAATTCCGCCGTAATCCATAGTATTTAAAATTGTTCCTGAACTGCCGACAGCATATGCCCACGATGGCGGCTCAAGCGGGTTATCATTTGTTGTACAAAAAACATCATATAAACTATTGGTAACACCGGAATTTTGTTCTGTCCACAGTTGACCGCGGTCTGTTGAATAGAGGATTTTTCCGGCTTGCCCAACTACCCAGCCCATTCCTTCGTAAGTAAAATGAATTGAATAAAAAGGTCTTTCATAATTTTCAAACTGAACAGACCAATTTTCACCGAGATCGGTACTTGAGAATATTTTGTTGCCTGAAAGTGCCCATCCATAATTTGAAGATAAAAAGATATTAGTTACTCCGGATAATGAAGACTTTGAATCCCACGACTGTCCACCGTCAGTTGTATAATAGAATGCTCCCCGTTCACCAACAGCCGTTCCTTCGTTCTCTGAATCAAAATACACTGAAGTGAAGTTTAAAGAGTAGTATGGGAAATAATTATCAGAGTATGGAATCCATGAATTCCCACTGTCGGTTGTCTTTAGTATTACCCCTTCTAATCCTACGACAAATCCTGTAGTTGCCGTAGGGAAATGGGCTCCTCTAAATTGATAAGTAAAAACCGAGTTTTGATTTGTCCAATTAGTTCCGCCATCAGAAGTATACAAAATAGCAGTGTGCCCCACTGCCCATCCTTTTGTAGAAGTGACAAACTGAATATCATAAAGATCGGCGACATTGTTTGTTGTTTGAAGCGTCCAGTTTAATCCTGCATCAGTAGTTTTATAAATCTTACCTGACATTCCGCTAATCCAGCCGACATCTTCATTATAGAAAAATACATCCAACGGAAGCAGGTTTGATAAAGTTGTCAGGTTACTCCAATTTGTACCGCCGTCGGTAGTTTTGAAAATTACAGTTGTAAAAAAACTATATCCGATTACATAGCCGGTATTTGAATTTAGAAAATAAACCGCAGCAGCATTGTAACCAGCCGGAATATTTTGCTCTGTCCAGTTTAAACCAGCGTTAACAGTTTTTAGAACTGTGCCATGATTTCCAACAGCCCAACCAACATTGTTGTTTAAAAAGAAGACTTTATTGAGTAGATAACCGGTTCCATTATCATTTAAATTCCAGTTTTTTCCATCGGTCGTTTTGAATATCCCACCGCTTGTATCAACGGCAAAATTTTTGTGAACAGATGTAACTGTTCCAAATGTCGGCACCGGTTTTTTCAAAACCCAGCCTGACTGCGGGTAAATTAGTGCTGCCGTAAGGACAAATAGAATAAAGATAGTTATTCGGTTTTTCATAGAATTTCCTTTTCTATTAAAAATTGCACTGAGGCGTTTGTATTGAACACCTCAGTTATAAATGAAAATCAGCGCCTTATTTCTGAATTATTAAACTTTCAGAAGAAGATTAAAAGGATAAATTTGCGCTGTATTTATATTCTACTTTTATAGTCCACCAATCGGTACTGGCGGCAATAGTAGCGCTGTCTTGAGGGGCTTCGATGACTTTAAAAGCAACGTAGCCATCAGTTGCTTTAATTATCCAAATATCATTTGGTTTTAACTTTACGGTGCCGCAATCGAGATTGGTATTCCATTTTGTAGTATCGGTTGTTGTTACTCCCGCCAAGTCAGTTGCTGTTACTTTATACATCATTCCAGATGTGGGTCTGAAAACGACAAGTTGATTATAATAATTGCTTCCACTAGTTGAATACTCACACCAGTTAATTACTTCACCATCAATTTTATCCGGTGCAAGAAAAACACTTTGCGAACCCACCGTTCCTTCAGAAAAATCAACGCCCCAGTGATTTATCGAAAGTACCTGACTTCCAGTTGTTGGACCTGCCGGATTACTATCCTCGCTTTTACATGCCGTAAATATTAAAGAAAAACTTACAGCTATTACAAAAAAATTGATCAGAACTTTCATCATCGCTCCTATAAAGATTGTTAGAATGTTTTAACGGGTTTATTAATTTTCCCCGGATAAGGATTGCCGCAATACTTACAATATTTGGCAAAAGGATTTCCAATAGATTTTCCGCAACTCCGACATTTGGTCTCTAACGTACTCCCACATAATGAACAAAACTGATCTGGTTCAGAAATTACGCAGAAGAAGTTGCATTTTGGACAAATCTTAAAGTCGGTCTTATTTAAGTTGGCTTCTATTGATTTCATTAATAATTATGATTTTGCTACTTGTATCGCAATTAGTGTTCCACTTTTAGCGTTAAAAAAACATCTCAATTCTTAAGGTTTGGAAAGGGAAAGCTGATACGGTGTTATCCAATAGCACAACATTGACGCTCTCAAGGGCAACGGGAGAGAATTGCTTGAAAAGTTGGATTAATTGAAATTTCCCTGGGGCAGCAGTTTTTTTTAATAGAAAAAAAACAAAAAAGCCCAACTCATATTTTGAATTGGGCTTTTGTTAAAACATCATTTTTATTTTGTTAAAACTAACTTTCTTACTGCGTTAAAACTTCCTGCTTTTAATTGGTAAAAATAAACTCCGCTTGATAAATGAGTTGCATCAAAATTAACTTCGTATGCGCCCGGCGTTTTTTGTTCGTTAACCAAAACAGCTATCTCGTTACCAAGTACATCATACACTTTCAGATTTACCATTGACCATTGACCACCGACCCCTTTGGGAATAGTGTACTTTATTGTTGTAACCGGATTAAACGGGTTCGGATAATTAGGGTATAATAAAAACTCATTGGGCGTTGTGCTGTTTTGTTCATCTAAAGCAGAAACATACTGTCCGTAAGTTATGTTAGCGTAATCCAAGTATGCATCCATTGTATTACCTCTGTCATATCCGAGTGCGAGATGTCCGGTTCTTAATTTTTCGGATGTAATATTTATGCTGCTATTCATTATCAACTGGTCATTTGCCCATGCTTTATATGTTGCAGGGGAATGCCCTTCGATTGAGAATTTTAGTTTTGTTGTAGCCAGCGGATTGATTGCAGCGAAATTAATGATTGTAGGTTCGTAGGTATTATCTGAATATCCAAAGTAAAGCGTGTCATACCCTAAAAGAAATGTTGTGTAATTTTTATAGTCCCAAAACCTGCTGAAGCTAAATGGTGCGTTATGGGTTGGTCCGCCGCTGCCTTCAATCTCGATTGTAAAATCAGTTACTGTGCCAACCGGGGGCATTACAAAAAGTGCAGTTTCTGACAAACCGTTATAATTGAAGTTCAATCTGCCATTGTTAATTGAAATTGATTGTCCTATGTTATCAAAGTCTCCAAATCTAAGCCAGGGTGAATTAGAGTTGTCGAACGAATCAGAAAAATATCCCGGCAATTCTATCATAGGATTATAGTGTATTTCTGCTTCGTCCAATGACCACTCTTTTAAACCAGGTCCGTCATCCGGGTCCAGAAACATAATCATGTTTCCTTCAAATAAACCGGGATCGGCATTATCTAATTGCCCTGAATAAAAAGAGACATCGTTAACATACGCATTGATGATTAAATTATTTCCTGATCTTGAAACGTCTAGCTGAAGGCTATTGACATTAGCAGGTATTGGATAACTTATTAGTGTAATAAAATTCGGTTCGCTGAAGGACTGAATATTATCAGTATAAACAACTGTAATCGAATCGCTGAATAATGGATCTGAAATAAGAATAGCTATTAAAGATTTGAAACCCATTCTGCCGAATCCGCCTCCTTCAACGCCGCTGATAACAGAACCTGGTTTAATTTTAAATGAAAAGTCATCTTTCGATGCATCAATCGGCGGAAACAAATAAACAAAATCATCACTCGAGGAGACAAATTTTAATTCTCCGTTTTCTACAGAAATATCAGCTTCTGCGGTTGTAAAAGACCAGCCGATATTACCGCCATTATTAAATGTTTCGAGATATGTGTTGGAGGTTGATTGAGCATAAAGCATGAAAGGAGCAAATAACAAAAAAAACGATAGGAATAGTAAATTCTTCATTTTGTCACCTTTTATATAAACATTTCTGTCCAAAATGTTCGTGTTAGAAATTAGTTATATTTCAATACACCCAAAAGATTTGTCTTTGGTGATAGACCCGCGGTAGTTGGTAAAGACTATCTTGCAGGCTATATAACAGCCCGATACAATAAAATTTTATGCGCCGGACTATTCAAAACATAAAGTTCGACAAATAACTTTATGAGTTATTTCAAATGTAGCATTTTTCCTTTATAAAACAAACAGTTGTGTGCCGTAACTTTAATGGCTGTTAAGTGATGAACCTCTTAAAGATTTTTATTAGAAAAAATCTTAACTGTATCTTTGTAAAAACAGAGCTTAATTCAAAAAAAAAGCTCGATTCGTATACTGAACCGAGCTTATTTTGAAACTTATTATTTATTTAATTAGTGTCATTTTTTTTGTGAAAATTTTATTGTCAGTCGTTAGTTTATAAAAATATACTCCGCTTGATAAATGAGTTGCATCAAAATTAGCTTCGTATGCACCCTGCGTTTTTTGTTCATTAACCAAAACAGCTACTTCGTTGCCAAGAATATCGTAAACTTTAAGATTGACCATTGACCATTGACTATTGACCCCTTCGGAAATTGTGTACTTTATTTTTGTAACCGGATTAAATGGGTTTGGATAATTTTGATTTAAAGTATATGCAAAATTGACGTCGTCATTATTAACAGAAGTTGCATTAACGGTTGTATACAAATCGATACTTACTGTATCGGATAAATTGCGGGTATCTCCGGCAAAAAGTTTTACGTGCCCTGTGCCGGTAACAAAACTATCGATTAATATGTGCACTGAAAAATCTCTGGTTTCTCCGGGTGAAAGGGGTGAACTGTTAAAATCGGGAGTGGTTGCAACACTGTCGAGAAAAGAAGGAAAGCAGCTCTGGTCAAAACACATTGATGAATACCAGTTAAGCGGCAGGTCATCAATTTTTCTGCATACAAATAGAGTTATGGTTTGGTTTGATGTATTTGTTATCGGGATATCGAAAACAACTTCTTCTCCTGCGTTGCCCGTTAGTGCTGTATGATCCGGCACAAAAGTAAAATTTTGTGCAAAACCGGCTGCGCTGAAAATAAAAATTGCTAAAACGTAAAATATATTTTTTATCATTTTTGTAATACCTTTAGTAAAAATTGGGACCGGCAAAGCCGATCCCGCTTAGAAATTTATTTTAATATGCTCATCTTTTTTACAGAAGAAAAGCTTCCCGCATTCAATTTATAGAAATATACTCCTGAGGAAAGTGTGGAAGCATCAAAGCTAACATCGTATCTGCCGGGCTGCTTTACTTCATTTACAAGTACAGCAATTTCCCGTCCGGTTACATCATAAATTTTTAAAGTAACAGGAGAAGTTTGTGCAATTGAGTAACTGATTGTTGTTGAGGGGTTAAACGGATTTGGATAATTTTGGTTTAATCCAAAATTATTTGGCAACTCAAAAGCAACAGAAATTATATTGGAATACTTCGCCGTACCGTCTAAGTCAACCTGATGCAGTCTGTAATATATTTCTATATTTTTTTCCACATCCGGTTTATCGGTAAAGTGGTAATTGTTAATTTCGGTTGAAGTTCCGTTTCCGCGAACAAAACCAATTTTTATAAAATTAGAACCATCATATGATTTCTCCACCTCGAAACCGAAATTATTAGTCTCGGTTGAAGTAGTCCAGGTTAACTCAACATTGTTCTTTACCACAGATGCATTGAACGCTGTTAGCTCAACAGGAACATTTATCGTAGTTAACGGATACACAAATGTGCGCCATTGACTTGGAGATGAAGGAACAAAAGATGATGTTGTTGCAGGTGCGGTGGCAAGACCTGTGCCGCCCTTACGGAATATTTCATGCGGGAATGTTGCCCCGCCATCTGTTGATAATTTTACAACAAGCGAGTCAGAATAACCTGTATATACTGCATAAGCATAATCAAACTTTACAGTATCACTACTTTCAAGACCGCTAAATACTTTTGAATATAAATGGTCTCTTTGCCCCGATGCGCTGTATGAGTAAAAATTAACACGCGCCGATTTATTCCCGCCGAAACTCGGACCGTTTGCGCCTTCAGCGGTTTCAAATGTTAGTCCGCCATCAGGATTAACAACCCGCCAGCCCGGTGCCGGTAATCCGCCTTCAAAAAATTCAACATTAAAACCACCTGTAACTCCCTTTAAAGGAGAGTGTAAGGTTGAATATTTTCCTTCTATAATGTCATCGGCAACTGAACGGTCTTTTGTATTGTTCACCAACTGACCGATAGCGAATAAATCTTTAGCTGTTTGATGACGTGCTTTGCCGCAGTTAATAACTTCTTTGTTTATATCGTTCTGAACGAATGCCGCAGTGTATATCATCGAATCTACCCAAGCAGTCTTATCAGTCTTATATGTGAAAGTATAACTGTATGAGCCCGGTACAGTACTTAACGCGGTTCCATCAGACCCGGGCAACGCTTTTCTGAAAACATCATGAAATGTTTTTTCGCCGTTAGTGCCGGGAGCTGAGGCGTAACTGATTGTTCTTTCAATAACCATTACTCGCAATTTATAATTGCCATACATAAGAGGCGCATGCACTGTAACATCAACAGTAGTTTTAACTGAATCTCCTGCAATTCTTTGATCAGTAACCGCAACACTTATCGGGGAACCGGTTGGCTTACGTGAGTAAAAAGCCGTAGGGAGACTTGGAGCGCTTGAATATGGATAATCGGGATTAACAATACCATCCATAATCAGATGCGGTACGGAATTAACTCCGTAATAAAATCTTCTATCGTACGATTGAACAGTGTTGTAGAGGTACATCGGGTCGTTGCCCGGCGAAGGCCAGCCAACATGATATTTTATAGCTACAATTGAATCAAATCTCGGCTGTATAAACGCATCAATTGATGGGTTGTTGGATGCACAAGGACCGCATGTTGAACTCGTCCATTCTTCAAAAAGTACGTTGCGCTGTACGCCGGGAAGAATTACAGAATATTGATCCAACTGATCATTTGCCGGATTTTCATCGGCTCCAAAGTTAGATTGAACATGAATATTTAAAGACACACCCGGCGTTATTGTTAGATTGTCAAAAGTTATTTGATGCGATGCACCGCTTGCGACAGAGGGAACGGATTTGGTGCTGGTATAACCCCCAGGCGTTATAGTTAAAGTTACAGTAAAAGCGTTTGTAATAGCCGCTCTTCCTACATTTGTAACAGTTACCTTTGGCGTTGTAACATACGGGACTAACCCGATTGAATAACTTGTGTCGGGGTTAATATTATCTATTGAGCTGACAAAAATATCGTTTGTATATTGTTTTCCGATATTTACGTTATCAATATATAGGTTATTCCCATAGTTATTAAAAGTAGAAAATAAGAGAACAACACCATCATCGGTAATTGAATTGCCGTGTGAATTTGTTCCCGGTGCTTGGGCACTTGCTGATGCCGTCAGAAGAAAGAAGTGTAAGAAAGAGTAAAGAAGTATTCTTTTTTTCATATCGCAACCTTCCATTTAAGTTAGTTATTAGTAATTGTTGGTGGTAATTGGGTAGTATTTTTTTCAATAATCAAAATCAAGAATATTATTATTCAATTATATAAAATTAGTAATTCTCAACTGATTTGCAAAAGCAATAATCGGTATAACAAAGAACGAAACGCCGTTTTTGTGCGTTTTTGCAGAGTACAAAAAGAATATTGT
>JAIOIM010000598.1 GCA_019912505.1 Ignavibacteriaceae bacterium | reverse complement strand
TTTTAGGAGGTGTTAATTGCACACAGATTTCGCGGATGAGGCAGATGAACGCAGTGCTATTTGGAAAACCTTTCCATTTAAATCCGTGGAATCCGTGTCGTCCGTGTTCTATTTTTGCGAGGTATTAATGGCACGCAGATTTAAGCTGATAACCACGCCCGAGGCGGGCAAGCGCAGATGTGCGCTGTACAAATTAAAACTTGTCCGTGTAAATCCGCGTAGTCCGTGTCATCCGTGTTCTATGTTGGCGGGGTGTTATTGGCACGCAGATTTACGCTGATGAATTAAAACAAAAAACCCGCAATAACTTTACTGCGGGTTTTTCTGAGAAATTTTGATAAAAATTATATCAGCAATTCTTTTACTTTTATATAAAGATTTTCGAGTTCGGTATCAAACCGTTCGCCTGTTTTTCTAACCTTTATTTCAACTTTATTTTCTTTTAATTTTTTCTCGCCTATCACAATTTGAAGCGGCATACCGAGAAGGTCTGCATCGTTAAACTTAAAGCCAGCCTGCGCCTCCCGATCATCATATAATACTTCAAAACCTTCTTCCTTCAGTTTTAAGTAAACAGATTCAGCAGCGTTAACAACATCTTCTTTTTTCATATTCAGTGCGATTAACTGAATATCAAACGGAGCTAAGACCTTATTCCAAACAATACCCTTTTCATCGTGGTTCTGTTCGATAAAGCAGGCAGCAACCCGTTCGACCCCAATACCGTAGCTGCCCATTACAATAGGATGTGCTTCACCGTTTTCATCAAGAAAATTTGCCCCCATTGCCGCAGAGTATTTTGTGCCGAGTTTGAAGATATGTCCGAGTTCAATTGCACTGAAAACTTCAAGTTTGCTTCCGCATCCTGTACAGCCTTCGCCCGATTGTGCGGAGCGTAGATCGAAATACTCAATACCCGGTACATCACGCATCAAATCAATACCGCTAATATGATAATCGGTTTTATTTGCCCCGCTGTATAAATTGTTAGCGTCTTTTAATTTTAGGTCGGCTATAATGCGATGTTTAAATCCAACCGGACCAATTGAACCTGCATCGGCTCCCGATATTTTAACAAGCTCCTCTGGGTGCGCCGGGCGTACATTTCCACCGAGTGCTTTTTCTAATTTTGTTTCGTTCACTTCCTCGTTGCCGAGGATTAAAACCAGAATGGGCTCACCATCGTTTATTACTACACGCGATTTTGCAGTTTGTGTTTCATCAATTTTTAAGAACCCGCAAAGTTCATCTATTGATTTAATATTAGGCGTATGAATTTCTTTTATTTCTTCACTAACCTCTTCACGTTTTTTACTATCCACAACAGAAGCGGCTACTTCCACATTGGCAGCATAGCCGCAGCTTTCGCAATATGCAACTGTGTCCTCACCTGCTTCGGAACGCACCATAAATTCTTCGGAACCGGTTCCCCCCATTGCCCCGCTCGATGCGCCTACCACAAAATATTTTAGTCCGCAGCGGTCGAATATTTTTCTGTAAGCCTCATCGTGTAGAGCGTAGGATTTGTCAAGATTTTCATAACTTGAATCGAATGAGTATGCGTCCTTCATCAAAAACTGGCGTCCGCGTATTACTCCGCTTCTCGGGCGGGCTTCATTCCTAAACTTTGTTTGAATTTGATACCATATCTGCGGCATATCTTTGTAGGATTTCATAACATTGCGCGCGTGGTAAGTCATAATTTCTTCGTGAGTAGGAGCAAGCACATAGTCTCTATTTTTTATATGAAATAAAGTATCGCCGAAAGCCTCAACGCGGTTTGTTTCTTCCCATATCTCGCGAGGGTTTAAAGCCGGAAGATGAAATTCCTGCCCGCCTATGTAGTCAATTTCTTCTCGAATAATTTCAGATATTTTTTTTATTACTTTATAGCCGAGCGGCAAAAAAGAATAAATTCCAGCCGATAACATTCTAACCATACCCGAACGAAGCATCAAAACATGGCTTGCTACAACTGCATCGTTAGGCACTTCTTTTAATGTCGGGACAAAATACTTGCTTAATTTCATAAAATAACTTGTTTCGTTTTTGTAAAATGAATGACAAAAATAAAGATTTGAATAGGTTAATCAAAGGGCTAAAACCGGAGCGCAAAGTTCTAATGATTTGAATAAATTTTTTTATTGATATTAAGTTTATTGAT
>JAIOIM010000597.1 GCA_019912505.1 Ignavibacteriaceae bacterium | reverse complement strand
TTTTCAAGAGCTTTCGGCAGCGAGCCAGCGACATCTGCCAAACCTCCGGTTTTAGCATAAGGCACAGCTTCTGAAGATACAAAGGCAATTTTCATTATATCAATTTTTGTTTAAGATTTATCAATCGGATGTTAAAATAATATTATATAATGGTGTATACAAATCCAAGCTGTAGGGATTCTTTCATTTGTGCCGTAGGCGATTGATTTTTTTCATAAACCAAAATATATACGAGGTTAACATTAAGATAGCCGTTTATTTTTGCAATCAAATTGTTATCCCATCTTATATCCCACACATCAAGGTGCTCGTATCGGCTGAATAGACGGAGTATACTTTTTAAAACAACATTTTCCATTATTGTGAACCCGGCATTGGTTA
The DNA here is from genome assembly GCA_019912505.1 of Ignavibacteriaceae bacterium. Classification (GTDB taxonomy): domain Bacteria; phylum Bacteroidota; class Ignavibacteria; order Ignavibacteriales; family Ignavibacteriaceae; genus CG2-30-36-16. Next base: position 3,117 of record JAIOIM010000597.1, on the reverse strand, counting down.
CTGATTCAAGACCGGTTTCTAGTTTGAACGCTTCTTTTTCTGATGTTTGAGGATTATCAGAATACTGACGGTATTTGTTTGTAAATATTTCCTGAACCGCAAACCCGAGCCGAGTTTTTATACCCTCATATTTATCATATGTAAACCCCAAACTTTGAGTAATATAACCGGGGTCGAAAAAATCAGCAATGTCATCGGGAGGAGTTTTTTTATAATTGTAACCAACCGCTATCCCTGATCGTACGCTGCTTGAGAAAAACGGGTCTACCGCCCAGCCAACATTTTTTGATAGCACTGTTTCAAGATAAAGTTCATTATCATTGGTTCTAAACTCATTGCCGCCAAGTTTCATCCGTCCGAAAGCAAATTTTAATTGGCTGCGGTTTGTCCATTCAGTAAATAAATATTTTAAGGAGAAGTTACCCGTGAGTGTCCACGTTAGCTGATTGTCGCCGCCCTTTGTCCAGTTGCTTAAGGCAAGCTGACTAATATTTATACCTGCTGTTGCACCCGGATACCAGTGATTAACTTTAACAGAATCTTTATTTTGAGCATTTCCCTGAAAAGCCACGAAAAAAATAAGAAGTAATTGAATAATAATCTTTTTCATTTTAGTACACCAAGAATTAAAAAGACAAGTACAATTTTAACAAAAGTTTTTGTAAAACTGAACAATAACAATGGGAAGAAAAATTGATGAGTATAATAACGTGAGGTTTAGCTGAATTAATTTTGAAATAAAAATCCTCCCCTGCTCATAGGTAAGCAGAGGAGGACAAATAACTGTTTTATTTTTTAACTTGTTGTATTTCAACTCTTCTGTTTAGCTTCCGATCTTCTTTTGATTTATTCGGAGTAACAGGGTTTTCCTCGCCGTAGTAGCTTGAAGATATTCTTTATAATTATAAAAGGGTGTACACAAAACCTAACTGCAGTGTTTGCTTCATTTGGGTTTCGGGCGACTGACTTTTTTCATAAATAAGAAGGTATGTAACATTAACATTAAGAAACGAATTTACTTTTGCTGTTATGGTATTGTCCCATCTTACGTCCCATACATCAATCTGTTCAAAGCGCGTAAAAAGGCGAAGCAGGCTTTGGGCTAACAGGTTTTCCGCAAGAACAAATTCCGTTTTTGTAACAGACTCTAAACCGGTTTCAAATTTGAAAGCCTCAATTTCAGGAGTGTCCGGGTCATCGGAATAATTTCTGTGTTTATTTGTAAATGTTTCCTGAAAAGCTAAACCTAAACGAGAGCTGACGCCTGTAACTTTATCGTACATAAAACCAATACTTTGTGTAACATAACCGGGGTCAAAAAATGCGGCTATTTGAGGTGCGGGAGTTACCTTATAATTATAACCCGGACCGATTGCAGTTCTAACCAAATTGCTTATATATGGGTCAACCGCCCATCCAAAGTTCAAAGAAAGAACATCTTCAAGATATAGCTCGTTGTCTGTTGTTCTAAAATCAGCATTGCCTAATTTTGTGCTGCCGAAAGCTATTTTTAAATTGTTTTTAAATCGCCAGGTATCGGTTAGATAATTTACAGAGCCGTTGGCAGCCCCTGTCCATGATATAGAATTATCACCGCCTTTCGTCCAATTGCTTAAAGCAATCTGGCTGATATTTAAACCCAGCACAGCCGCGGGTGTCCACTTGTAGAGTAACGAGTCGTTTTCCTGCGCATAGGTGGAAAAACCGGATAAAAATATTATGAGTATAAAAAAAGTAAATGTATTTTTCATATATACGTCCTAATTTTGTTTTTAATAAGAGGTTATTATGGAATTAAGTGCAAATAATATAATGATATTTACAAATGGCAGCAATAAAAACATCCCGATTATTTTTGTTCACGGTTTCCCATACGATCATACGATGTGGGAAAAAACAGTCGATGCATTAAAAGACAATTACTATTGTGTTACTTATGATATTCGCGGGTTAGGTCAATCGCCAACCGGCAGCGGACAGTATACAATAGAGTCTTTCGTAGATGATCTTGAGACTATAATTGATGAACTTAAACTGAAAAAACCGGTGTTATGCGGACTCTCAATGGGCGGTTACATTTCGCTGCGCGCAGTTGAGAGGATGGAAGAAAAATTTGCGGCGGTAATTTTGTGCGATACAAAACCGGAAGCCGATGATAACATAACTAAATTAAAAAGAGCCGCCGGTGTAAAATTACTATATGAAAACGGCGCAGAAGAATTTATAAGAGCATTCGTAAAAAATTGTTTCGGCACCAAATACAGTGAGGCACAAAAAAGTGAATATATGAAGATAGAAGACTATTTTGCAAAAGGCAGCCCGGTTGCAGTAAGCGGGTGTTTAATAGCTATGGCGGCAAGAACAGACACAACAGAAGCATTGGGAAAAATAAAAATACCCACGCTTGTAATCTGCGGCGAAGATGATAGGTTGACCCCGCCGGCAATAATGAAACAGATGGCTGAAAAAATAAAAGAAGCTAAGTTTGTATTAATACCGGACGCAGGACACATGACGCCGATTGAGAACCCGGTTGAATTTAATAAAGCCGTAACAGAATTTTTAGAAGATTTATAACCCCAACCGGTTTAATCTATAAAAATATTTTATCGTTCAATATCAATAAAAATTAACTGTATGATATTTTAACTCACCGTTTTCATAAACAAATTTTGCGCTGAAAAATTTGTCATCTTCCAACCAGGGAAAAAATATTTTATCGCTCTCCCATAAGTTTAATTCGTAAAGTTTTTTATTTGGAACCCACTCTAAATTTCCTTCGGCAGAGTTGATTAATTCTCCTTCAAATTTATCGGCGGTAAAAATAAAAACAAGCCAGTCCTTTTTTCCGTCGAACATCGGAAAGGTTATAAATCCCCTCATTATTGGTTCAGTAATTTCCAAACCCGATTCCTCTTTTACCTCCCTGATTACACATTCCTCGGGGCTTTCCCCCGGCTCAAACTTTCCGCCGAGTCCGTTCCATTTTCCTTCATGAACATCGTTTTGCTTTTTTACCCGGTGCAGCATTAACGTATGACCGGTTTTTTTGTTTGTTACATAACAAAGAGTTGCTGGCTGCATAAAAACTTTCTGGTTATTAAATCTGCTATTGAC
>JAIOIM010000596.1 GCA_019912505.1 Ignavibacteriaceae bacterium | reverse complement strand
CCTTCATATTCAACTACTAAATCGATTTTTTGAAAACCAAACTTTTTTTGAAATTCTTTAAGAAAGCCCAATTTACTATTCAGAATTTCTTTTGATTTTTTTGTTTTAATGTAAATATCAATATCCCCCCCTTTTTTATTTATGTCCGTTCTTGAGCCAAAAATCCGAACATCCGTAGAGTCAAAATATTTTAACGCTAATGATTTTATTGTTATCAAATAATCATCCGATAGACGTATGTTTTTATAATGTTTCATAAACTTTATTTTTCTTAATGTTGCTTTGCCTACTTATTTGCGGACTTTGCGGTTTCTCTTTAACCGCAGAGTTCGCAAAGTTTACGCAGAGTTCGCCGAGCCAAGTTCAAAGTATAAAGTATAAATTATCCGTGAAAATCTGTGCAATCCGTGTCTGCCCGACTTGGCGTGGTCAGTCGCAACGGAGCTGCAAAAAACAATTTTCATTTGTGGAACTTTGAGTTTCCTTTGTGAGACTCTGTGATACTAAGTCAAATACAAAGTTAAAAGGCTAAAGTGTGTCGTGCAATGCGTTGAATTAACCGAAACATCAAAATCCCAGACTCATTCATCCATACATCCAAAGAGCAATCCCGCAATCTAAAATCATTCCGTTTCCGTTGGCTAACGGATAACGGATCATAAATTCCCCCGGGTTACAATGCAGCTATTCTTTTTTTTCTGTCTTTGACTGTCTTGAGAAGTGGAAGTTGAAAATTTCCGTTCACTATTCCGGGTATCGTAATATCCTCATCTAATTTTTCCCATCTTAATGCAAAACCATTTAATCTTATTTTAACTTCCTTCAATTCTTCGTTTGTCGCTTTTTGCAGTATTCTAAACCGATCAGCAGGAAATCCTATTATTCTACCATCTGTTAATTCAACCATTATAGTTCTATCTTCAGCCCAGACTTTAATAGCCGCGGATTCGTTAATTTTTTCTGTGGTGCTCATTATACTTCTCTAATAATAGTAATTGATTTTCAAAAACTAATTTTTCTATTTTTCTTAGTATCCTTGGTTTTATTCCTCTATTGTTCGCAAGTATTATTGGCTCTAACCAAAATTTACACTCACCCGCATTATATGCAACATGCACGTGTGGCGGTTCATTGCCTTCATCAGAATAAAAATGAAATCTAAATCCATCTATTCTTAATATTGTTGGCATAATATATTGTTTTGTCAAAAGTTTAAATTTAAGAACCCTGCATACTTTGCGTTTCACTATCGACTTCGCGGTTTCTCTTTAACCGCAGAGTTAGCAAAGTTTACGCAGAGTTCGCCGAGCCAAGTTCAAAGTTCAAAGTATAAATTATAAATTATCCGTGAAAATCTGTGCAATCCGTGTCTGCCCGACTCTGACGCGGTCGTCCGCGTTCTATTTCTGAATTAAAATCCTCTTTGCGCCCTTTGCAGATTCTCTTTGTGGACTTTGCGGTTTCTCTTTAATCGCCAAGTTAAACGACCTATTCTAACTTTTCCGCAATTATCTCAACTATTCTTTTTGCGGCTTTACCGTCCCATAGTTCGAGAATTCCACCCGACTTCCTCTCCCCGTTTAGAACTTTTATTGCTGCATCTTTTACAGCTTCAAGGTCTGTCCCAACTAATTGATTGGTTCCAACATCAACAGTAGAGGGTCTTTCAGTATTGTCTCTGACAGTAATACACTGAACCCCAAGATATGTGCTTTCTTCCTGTATTCCGCCGCTGTCGGTAATTATAAGTTCCGCGTTTTTTGTTAAAGCAAGAAAATCAATATACCCGATTGGATCGGTTAAAATAACATTAGCGTTTGATTCGAAGTTTAGGTTTAATGCTTCCATGTTATTTCTTGTTCTTGGATGAACCGGAAAAACAATTTTTCGGTGCTTCGAAAGTTCATCGACTGTTGTTATCAAATTTTTTAAGAACTCCTCAGAATCAACATTCGCCGGGCGGTGAAATGTTAAAAGGATGTATGGCGGTACGGTTGAAGGGTTGAAGGATTCTGACAAATCTTTTTTTGAACTTAGCAAATCAAGTTTGTTTGATCTCTCCGATTGTTCGGCTTTCGGCAAATAATTTACAAGACTATCAATCATTACGTTTCCGGTAAAAAATATTTTTTTCGGCGGGACGCCTTCGTGCAATAAATTTTCTAACCCGCTTTTTTCTGTTACAAACAAGTAATCTGAGATGGAGTCCGTCAGGAGTCTGTTGATTTCTTCCGGCATAGTGCGGTCGTTACTGCGTAAGCCTGCTTCTACGTGCGCTACTTTTATACCGAGTTTTACCGCTACAAGGCTGCATGCAATTGTTGAGTTAACATCCCCAACTACAATTACGAGATCAGGGTTTTCCTGTAGAAGAATTTTTTCAAACTCAATCATAACTTTTGCGGTTTGCTCGGCATGTGAGCCGGAACCAATACCAAGATAAAAATCGGGTTTCGGAAGTTCTAAATCTTCAAAGAACACTTTCGACATTTTTTCGTCATAATGTTGACCGGTATG
>JAIOIM010000595.1 GCA_019912505.1 Ignavibacteriaceae bacterium | reverse complement strand
GACCTTGAGGTTATTCCATTTTCGTTATTGATAAAAGATTGCAAAGTATCTTTTATGAATCACAAACGCACTTGCGTACAGCTTTGCGTTGATATTGCAAAAAGAATGAAAGAAAATTTTGGCGAAGAAATAAAAATTGATACCGATATTTTAATAGCCGGAGCGATACTAATTGATATAGGGAAATTATTGGAGTACGACAAAGTTGACGGCAAACTAACAACAAGCAAAGCCGGAAAACTTTTACGTCATCCATTCAGCGGCGTTGCAATTGCAGACCGCTTCGGTCTTCCCCCAGAAGTTTTGCACTGCATCGCATATCATTCTAAAGAAGGAGACCTCGGCTCGCGCACCGTTGAAGGTATCATTGTTCATCACGCTGACTTTGTAAGTTTTGAACCGTTTAAAGCGTAAGCGGGGAAGAGTGAAACAGGAAACAGGAAGAGTGAAACAGGAAGAGTGAAACAGGAAACAGGAAAAGTGAAGCAGGAAATTAAAAAGTAACTGTTTGCTTTCTTTGTTTCTGAATTTTGTGAGTTTTTAAAATAGGTTTTTTGTATTCGAAAACTTATTAGCAAACATGAAAGGAAAGTTTATGTTGAAATTAAATCACAAAAACTTGGATGTCTGGAAAAAGGCGATAAAATTAGATGCAGAGATCTATAGATTAACTGCATTATTTCCAAAAGAAGAAATGTATTTGTTAACAAACCAAATGAGACGCGCAGCTGTTTCTATTGTCTCCAATATCGCAGAAGGCTCTGGTAGAATTACTGAAAAGGATCAAAGAAGATTTTTTGAAATTTCACCTTCGTCATTAATTGAGCTTGATTCTCAATTTGAAATCTGTATTGTTTTACTTTATCTAAAAGAAGAAGAATTATATGATGTTAATGAATTAGTCAATTATATATTTGCAGTTTTAACAAAGTTCATTAAAAGAAGACAATAATTTTACTGGATTTATCTCAGAACGTTTCCTGTTTCCCTTTTCCTGTTTTCCAAAAATTTTAAATTAGATAAGGATTTAGAAAAAATGCCACAAACCCTAATAGAAAAAATAGCACAAAAATATGCCGTGGGATTAGATGCATCCCATGAAGTTCATGCAGGTGATTATCTCTCAATTCGCCCTGCTTATGTGATGACGCACGATAACAC
>JAIOIM010000594.1 GCA_019912505.1 Ignavibacteriaceae bacterium | reverse complement strand
AATATATCTTATAAAACTTTATTCATCCTTAACCTATTGGCAACTGTTGCCGTTATGATGAAGGTAAAAGAAAAAAATTACTTCATCGTCAACCCAAACATCCCAAAAACCGACCCAAACTCCAAAATAGTCGATCGTTCGTTTTTTTCCGGCTGGGCAGGTGTAACGCAATATTTTATTGAAAGTGAAATCGAACAGGAATAAATTTGTTTTGTATTTATTAACAAATAATGAGGTAAATGATTTGAAGTCATTAACGAAGTTCCTAATACTCCTAATAATGATTTCCTTAGTCGGATTTACATTGACCAAAGAAGAAGAAAATACTGAACCAACAAAGAACGAAGCTGAATCTGTTTATGTTGAAGATGAGTCTCCGGTAATAACACCGGTTGTTGAATACATAAACAAAGGAGTTATGAAAGCCTCATGGTACGGACCCAAGTTTCACGGGCATGCTACCGCAAACGGGGAAGAATATGATCAAATGGCATTTACGGCGGCTCACAAATCGCTAAAATTCGGAACCCTCTTAAGGGTTACTAATCCGAAGAACGATAAACAAGTTATCGTTAGAATTAACGACCGCGGACCATACATTACGGGAAGACAATTAGACCTGTCTAAAGGCGCAGCCCTTGCGTTAGGTCTAATTGAAAAAGGAGTTGCCAAACTCAAAATAGAAGAAGTTGCTCTAAAAGGTGTAAACTTCCCGGCAGTTTCTTTAAATTGAAAATAAAATAGACTCGATTATTTAGACCCCCGATTTTACCGGGGGTTTTTTTTTGCACGAATGAGTTTTTCTTTAATATTTAATTAAATTTGCTTTATACTTTGTGATAAATCTAAAAACTAACATTCGACAACCAACGGTTAAAAATGAAATTAAATTTAGGATGCGGAAACGACTTAAAAGAAGGTTACATTAACCTCGATATAGTTGATTACGGCGGAAACGCAATACATGATATAAATACCTTTCCCTACCCTTTTGATGATAACACGTTTGATGAAATTTATGCCAGCCACGTTCTGGAACATCTCGATAGCTTTCACAAAACAATAACCGAGTTGTATAGAATCTTAAAGCCGGGCGGGGCATTAATTGTGTACGCTCCTTTCTTTTTAAACACAAAATATTTTGGCGAGCCCGACCATAAAATACCTTTTTCAATCAGAACGTTTGACAACTATGAATACATAGGAAACAGGGAGTTAAAGTTTTACGAAAAGTGGAAGCTGAACCACCGAACAAACTATCAGGGGAAAGCACAGTTTGAGGTAATTGAGAAAAAATTTATAACTTCTCATTTCGCAGTTTTAAAGTGGATGGATAATATCGTAAATATTGAACCCGTTATTTACGAAAGATTTTTTGCCGGAATATTTTCACCCGAGGAAGTTTTCTTTAGGTTAAGGGCGGTTAAATAAACTTACCATCATCCTGTTACTTCTTTTAACCAGTTAAAAAAAAACGGTTATATGCCGGTTTAAATAACTCAGCACGCAACCGTTGATTCTATAATTCATTTTTATTGTTCTTCTTCAGAACAACTAATATTGTCTTTTATTACGCCTTTGTTTTAAAGCCTTTCAACATCCAATTCTTTAGTAAAACTAAACTGATAGGAGTTACTATTGCTATCAAACCATAAATCAACCACATAAACTCTGTATTCATATTAGCAGGCAGGGTGTTGATAGGACAATAGTGCATTAAAAACCAGCCTGAGTAAAACCCGGTAATTACTTTTGTAAGAAACCAGGGAAATTGACCCACGCCCATATACAAGCCGGTCATACCTTTTGGCGCAACTTCGGCAATCCACTGCAGGAAGCGGGGCTGCCACATTGCTTCTCCAATTGTCATCAGTAAAATATAAAGAAGAAATAGATATGGGTTTGGACCGAATGCGAGTAAAAATGTGGGAAGCGCCATAACCGTAGTGCCGAGAATCATCATGCGGTAAACATTTGCGCGTGCGGTTAAACCTGCAACAAGAGGAGCAAGTATAAATATTAAAATTGGGTTAAGGTTGGAAAATACTTCAAAGTAATTACCTATAAAAGAACCGGCAAACGCACGGTCGAGATAATAAGGAATAGTTAACCAGTTATGAGCAAATAATGTTTGCACCGGAATAAGTATAAAGATAAAGAGTGAAAATCGTTTATCTCTAAACGGGTGCAGCGGACGCTTTCTTAAAAATTCAAATATTGTTAAAGCAAATGCTGCAGCGGAGAGGATAAAAAACAAATCGAGATTGATATTTAACCCGACTATTTGAATTGCATAATCTGCATTCAACGGATTATTTAAAGCAATACCGGAAAATAAGAATAGGAGAAGTGTTACAACGGCATAAGCTATTAAAGGGATGTTATTAATTTTAGGGGCAATATATTTTTCATCATCATCCGATGAAGCATCGCCAGCTCCGGCTCTTATGCTTGCAACAGCCGCCGTGTCATTTTTCTTTGATAGTACAATTAATGAAACAAGCAGCGCCACAAATGTTAACCCAACGTAAACCCAAAAAACAGCCGTTAACCCATTGGGCGGAAAAACATCCTCAAAACGCTGGCGGGTAAATGAAGAAATAAACCCGGAGAAAAAAGCGCCGAGGTTCATAAATCCATAAATTGCAGCATAAGCCATTGCCGCTGTTTTTGGAGTTGTGTATCGTTTAACACCTGCGTAAGCCGCCGGCTGATACAGACCGTAGGCAATAACCATAATAAGCAAACCGGACGTCATCATAAAAAACATGGGCGACCATAAACCCGAACCCATATTTAAACTGCCGGAAAGAGCCACGAAAAACCTACCCGTTAAAAATAGTATGAACGCAAGCGCAAGCGATTTACGCACGCCAATTTTATCGGACACACCGCCGAGTATAAGCATAGAAAAAGTTATACCGCCGGTTACAAAACTGTAGATTAACCCCGCCTGCGCGTCATCAACAGAAAGGTTTTCGGATGAATATTTACCGAGTATAGTTAATATTCCAAAATAGACAAGACCTTCTATAATATAGGGAACGTTTATACCCCACAAAGCTTTCGGCGCTTTGAAAAAGGCAATAAAGGTTTCCTTTAATTCCTTAAACGCGTCCTTTACAATTTCGGGTAAACCTTTGGGTTCGGCTTTTTCAGTTGTTTGCTCTGACATAAGTTTCTCTCTTTATTAAAAAACATTTAATAGTTTTAGTGCCATTATAAATATGGCAATAAATAAAATAATTTTTATAACTCCCTCCCCTTTTTTTACGGATATTTTTGCAGCCCACCATGCACCCAAACCATTACCGGCGGCAAGGCTTAGCCCGAAGAACCAGTTTACGTTGCCCGTAATAATAAAAATTAAAAGCGCCGGCAATGTAAAGAAAAAAACTATAAACACTTTGTGCATATTAACGTAAACGAGATTTAATTTCATCAGATAATGAAGTGCGCCCATAAGTAAAAAACCAACGCCGACCTGTAAAAAGCCTCCGTAAAAACCGATGAAGAACATCGAGAGATGAGTCCAGAAAGAAATTTTTTTGTTGGGATCATCCGAGTAAACGGCTTTTGATTTAGGAACAATCATCGATATAATTATACCAATCATTACAACGGCGAGTATTTTTTGGAACAATGCGTCACTCATTTTTACCGCAGCCACCGCGCCTATTATTGAGCCGGGCAGCGTAACGAGCGATAGTTTTATACTTATACCAAACTGTGAGTATTTTTCCTTTTTAAAGGAAGAAACAGCGGCAAGATTTTGAACAACAATTGCAATGCGGTTAGTACCGTTTGCAAGGGCGGAGTCGAGTCCGAGAAAAATAAGCACCGGCAATGTTAACGATGAACCTCCGCCAGCCATAACATTAATAATACCGGAAACAACGCCGACGAAAAAAAGAAGAAGTGAAGAAGTTAGTGGGTCCAAAGTAATTTTACAGTTTTATTTTATTGAGACAAAATTATATAAAAATATTGATAAAGTTTTACAGCGGCAAAATATTATTTGCGGAAAAAATATAGCACACGGACAACCGCACCGGAGTCGGGCAGACACGGATTTCACGGATTTACACGGATGAGTTTTAAATAGTATAGCGTTCATCTGCTTTATCAGCGAAAATTTGCGTGCCATTAACACCTCGCCAAAATAGCACACGGACGACCACGCCGGGGGCGGGCAGACACGGGTTTCACGGATTTACACGGATAAGTTTTAAATAGTACAGCGTTCATCTGCTTTATCAGCGTAAATCTGTGTGCAATTAACACCCTGCAATTGAAAAAAAAGAATAGTACACGGACAACCCCTATAGCGGAGTTCAACAATAATTATCAAAACTACAAACGAAATTATGTTATTCATGATGTCTACACATATCTAACCCCAAAGATCGGCAGCATACATTTAACTTCATCAATGGGAGTCTATCTACGCAATAAAAAATATTAATTAAAGAAAATACCGGGAATACGCTGATTTCCTTTTTAGAAAAGTTTAAATTGTATGCGAAGAAAAAAATATATAAATGATAGAAATAAGAAAAAAATTAAAAACCATCTTCGGGTACGACTCATTCAGACCACTGCAGGAAGAAGTAATTACAAAAATAGTTGCAAAAGAAGATGCGCTTGTAATAATGCCCACCGGCGGGGGTAAATCGTTGTGTTACCAAATACCCGCATTGGTATTTGAGGGACTAACAATTGTACTCTCCCCCCTAATTTCTTTAATGAAAGACCAGGTTGAACAGTTAACACAGCTTGGCGTAGACGCTGTGGTTTTAAATAGCTCGTTGCTGCCTGAGGAATACGCACACAATTTTAACAAAGTTAAAACAAACCAGGCAAAACTTCTTTACCTCGCGCCGGAGTCGTTATTCAAAGAAGATATTCAATGGTTATTAAAAGCGGTACAACTCGATTGCATAACCGTTGATGAAGCACATTGTATTTCAGAATGGGGACACGATTTTAGAAAAGAATACAGGATGCTCGGTGCGCTGAGAGAAAAATTCAGCAGCGCTGTTTGTGTAGCTTTAACCGCAACAGCAACGCCGCGAGTTCAAGATGACATCATAAAAAACTTAAAGCTTGTTAATGCAAAAAAGTTTGTAGCAAGCTTCGATAGGAAAAATTTATTCCTTCAAGTAATGCCCAAGTTAGACCCATTTTCGCAAACGGCAGAATTTTTAAATGAACATAAAAATCAATCGGGAATAATTTATTGTTTTTCGCGCCGACAGGTGGATGAGCTGCACGAGAATTTGTCGCGCATTGGGTTTTCAACAAAACCGTATCACGCAGGGCTCGGCGATGGCGAAAGAGCCGCAAACCAGGATTTATTTTCAAACGATAAGGTTGATATTATAATTGCGACCATCGCTTTCGGTATGGGTATAAATAAATCGAACGTGCGGTTTGTTATACATTATGACTTACCGAAAAACCTGGAATCATATTATCAGGAAATCGGACGATCGGGGCGCGATGGTGTGCGTGCCGATTGCCTTCTACTATTCAGCAACTCCGATACGGCAAAGATAAATTACTTCATCAACCAAAAAGAAGATGCGGCGGAACGGCACTCGGCAAAAGTTCATTTGGAAGCGATGGTTCGTTATGCGGAGTTTGACGATTGCAGAAGAAAACCTTTGATAACTTATTTCGGCGAAACATACTCGCAATCTAATTGTGGGATGTGCGATAATTGTATAACCGAAGCAAAGGAAAGTGAAGACATAACCGTTGCCGCGCAAAAGTTTTTTTCGGCAGTCAAAAGAACCGGCGAGATTTTCGGCGCCGGGTATGTGATAGATGTTCTTGCCGGTTCGGAGAATGAAAAAATATTAAGAAACGGTCATCAAAAATTATCGGTGTACGGCGTTGGTAAAGAGTATACAAAAGTGCAGTGGAAACAAATTTTTACACAACTGCTCAATAAAAAATATATAACGCGCGATGTTGAGTTCGGCAGTTTAAAGCTTGCGGCATCGGCGTCAGATGTTTTATTTAATAACGAGAAAGTATTCGGCAGAGCGGAGGCGAAAGTGCGGTCGTCAGCAAAGCGGCTTATGATTAAAGAAGACTACAACGAAGAGTTGTTTGAAATGTTGAGACAAAAACGGCGGCAAATTGCCGAGTCGAGAAACATCCCGCCGTACGTTGTTTTCTCCGATCGTACTTTGATAGAAATGGCGAAAGAATTTCCAAACGACGAGTTTCAATTGAGTAAAATAAGCGGCATCGGTGAAAAGAAAATAAAAACTTACGGCGCAATTTTTCTTTCAATTATAAAACGCTACTCTGACCGCACAAACATAACATCAAACAAGCCGCCGGTAAAAACAAAAATATCCGGAGCCAAAAGATACATTGAAGTAGCCGAAGCATTTAATAAAAATAATTCTATCGCTGCTATCGCCCAAAACATGAACGTAAAGAAAGAAACAATAATAAAACATCTTTACGATTATGTGCAGAAGAAAAACAAACTTAACCCGCAACTGCTTTTAAGTGAAATAGAATTAAAAAAGGAAATACAAGAAAATATTTTTGCTGAATTTAGAAGTGAGGGTGTCGGGTCTTTATCTGTTGTAAAAGAAAAATTTGGCGAAGAAGTTACTTATGACGATTTGCATATTCTTAGGATAATGTTTCTGAACAATCAAAGTTAAATTGATGATTGTTTAATCGCTTTTAATGCAGGCGCTGGCACTCAGCCGTCTGAACTATTTAATTGACGAACGGCGTGTTTGCCGGAAAACATATAGTGCTTATATTAAAAGAACAAAAACAATAAAATAGTAACAAGTATAATGTTGAGATTTTATGGACATCACCCCACAGCCCGAAGAACGATTTTCATTTATAAAAAGATGGTTGGTTTCACTAATTATTCTGCCAATTATATTTTATCTTCTTAAAAACCGGGGGGAGTATGGGTTAATAGACAACTTCGATCTTGTAATCCACGAGGCGGGGCATTTCTTTTTCAGCTTTTTCGGAAATTTTATTTATACACTTGGCGGAACATTAATGCAGATGCTGATACCGATGTTGTTCATTTGGTATTTTTGGAAAAATTATTACCGTACCGGAGTTCAGTTTTCGCTTTTATTCCTCGGGCAAAATTTAATAAACATTTCGGTTTACGCTGCCGATGCACAGGCTCGCAAACTTCCGCTGCTGGGCGGTAATAAAGTCTACCACGATTGGCACTATATACTAAATGAAATCGGTATTCTTCAACATGATGCTGTTGTGGGATATGTTTTTGTCGGACTTGCAATAGTAATATTTATAATTGCTCTATTAATGCCTCTTATCATTCAAGATTAAATGCTATCTTTGCCGTCAAAAATTATTCTAAGACATGCAATTTATTTTCCTTTTTATTCTATTCAGCATCCCGTTGTTCGCACAAAACGGACTTGAAAAAAGATATTATAACAACAACAAAGTTGAGTCGGAAGTAAACTATGTGCAAGGTGTACGCACAGGCGAGGCAAAATTTTACTACGAAAACGGAAATGTGAAAGAAGAGTTAAGCTATCTTAACGGAAGAATAGACGGGTTAGTGAAAAAATATACAAAAGAAGGAATACTTTTTGAGACGTTTAATATAGAAA
>JAIOIM010000593.1 GCA_019912505.1 Ignavibacteriaceae bacterium | reverse complement strand
ATTGTACATTTCTTCGCAGTGAACTCGGCATTTTTTATACAATCACCAACTGAGATGCCGCCGCGGTAATTGCCGCTTAAAATAATACCGGGATTATTTTTTTCAAATTCTTCAAAATATCTTTCATGTTCGATGTAACCCAGATTGTATTGAGGTATAGCTTTGCTCCAATATCGGGATGATGAAAATATAGGCTCACACTTTATATTCATCAAAGCTTCAAATTCGTTTTTTACTTTTTTAATTATTACTTCTTTGTCAACCTTTAATAAATCGGCATCGCGCGAGCCGCCGACAAACAAAGTAAAAACAGCTTTATCTTCTTCGGCTCGGTTGTTAAATATTACCGAACTCCACAAAGCACCGAGAAAAGATTTTTTTTCTTTCGCAGGAATTAAAAATCCAAATCCGTCAAGCGGATGCCCGATATCTTTTTTATTGTAAACCATATAAAGGACAAGAACCGGGGGATAATAAATTTCATTCAAATGTTTTGCTAATTTTTCATCTTGCTTTCCGAATATTTCCGAAGCTCTGTAAGAAGGAATAGCAGAAATGATTGTCTGACATAAAATACTTTCCGTTTCACCTGCATGTTCAAACGAAACTTTATAACCAGCTTCTGTTTTAGAAACATCGTTAACTTCGCATTGGTAACGAACCCTTTCGCCGAGCGCATCTGAAATTGCTTTTGGCAGCACCTGCATACCATCTTTAAACGAAAGCATTCTTGCACTCTGCTTTGATACTTCTGCCCGCTTTTTTCTCTCCTTCGCGCTTTTTATTGTTCCGAGTATTAATCCGCCATACTTTTCTTCCAACGCATACAGTTTTGGAAACGCAGATTTTACACTTAGCTCCTCAGGGCTGCCCGCGTACACGCCTGCAACAAACGGATTTATCGCATAGTCCAAAAATTCGCGTCCGAGTCTTCTTTTAACAAAGTCGGCAATACTTTGATAATAACCGTCATCTGATTTCCCTATAAACGGCTCGGCAAATAAACGAAGTTTTGCAAGGGTAGAAAACAATTTTGTTTTTAGAAAAGAACCGGGCGACATAGGAAGCGGAAACAACTTATCATGTTTAAGAATGTATCTTTTATCCGCCGCTTTATTGGCGTATAAAAGTTGATCTTGTAATTGTAAGTCCTCAACAAGCTGCGCTATAAGTGGTGTTGTTTCTAATGCACTATTCGGACCTTTGTCAAAAAGATATCCGTTTTCCCGCACTGATTCCATCGAACCGCCGGCTTCATTTTTCTTTTCTAGCACAACAACATCATAACCTTTTTTATAAAGCAAGTATGCGGTTGTTAAACCCGAAATTCCGGCGCCGAGTATTACAATTTTTTTTGATGACAATGTAAGCTTCAATTTAATCCATCTTTTCAAGTGTTAGTTGTTTTAATGCTTCAATAAAAGTTTCGGAATCGTTCAGCCCGGTCATTACAATGTAATTTTTTATTCCCGCTTCATCAGCAACATGGCGGTACTCTATATCAAGTTCAAACAAAGTTTCAACATGGTCTGATACAAAACTAATCGGAATAATTAAAAGGTGTTTTTTTCCTTTAGCCGAAAGTTCTTTTATCATGTCTGAGGTTGATGGCTCAAGCCATTTCGCAGGTCCGACTTTACTTTGAAAACATAAATGATGCTGATGCGAGTGCTGCCTCTCCTCCATAACAGCAGTAATTGTTTTTTCAATTTGCTTACTGTACGGATCACCTTTTTTTACATAACTCACAGGCGTTCCATGCGCGCTGAAAACAAGTTGAACATCTTCGCTGATTTCTTCAGGAAACCTTAAAAGCGATTCATCAATCCTTTCGTTGAGAGCCTTGATATAAAAAGGCTGTTCAAAATAATGATCTACAAACGAAAGTTTTGAAATATCTCCTTTGTAAAAACGCTTCCATTCATTAAACGAAGAGCCTGTTGTTGATTTTGAAAAATGCGGATAAAGAGGCAGCATTATTATCTTATCATAATTACCTGCCACAACTTTTTTTACGGTTTCTTCCGTTAGAGGTTTCCAGTAACGCATCGCAATAAAAACATCAACATCTTTTTCTTCGTTGCGGAGTTTTGTCTCCAGCATCTTCCGTTGCTTTTCTGTCCACTCACCAATGGGGGATTTGCCGCCGATTAGTTTATATTCATCTTCAACTTTTGGCGCGCGTTTTTTTGAGATGAAACGAGCAAGTGATTTTTGAAAAGGGAGTTTAAATATATCCGGATCGTTAAATAAATTTTCGAGAAACGGCTGAACCGCTTCAAGCGAATCGGGACCTCCGAGATTAAATAAAACTACTGCGTATTTGCTCATTCATTTTCCATATTGTTTTTAAGTTTAAGGCAAAACAATTTTTGCAGTTAAACAGTTCTCGAATAACGCGCTTTGTCTTTTTTTCTTTCGATGTAGCCGTCAAAATTCATTGCGATATTGCGGATAAGCAATCTGCCCATATTTGTTACTTCAAGTTTATCCGCATCAATTTTTACAAGCTCATCTTTTTCCATCTCGGCAAGATTATTCAAACCCCACGCAAAATATTCTTTAAATTTTATATCGAATTTTTCGTCAATTGTTTTGAAGTTTAATTCAAAGTCGCACATCAATTTCATAATAACATAATGACGTATATGGTCGTCTTCTGTTAATCGGTAACCTTTAGTAGTCGGAATTTTTCCATTATCAAGCGCATCGTAATATTCTTTTTCGGTTTTGTAATTCTGGGCATAAATATTTTTAAGTTGACTGATACCTGTAATACCAAAAGCATACAAATCGGCATCGGCATTTGTGCTGTAGCCCTGAAAATTGCGGTAGAGTTTTTTCTCGCGCAGTGCAACGGCAAGTTCGTCATCAGGTTTTGCAAAATGATCCATTCCTATAAAATCGTAACCTGCGCCGGTTAGTTTTTCAATCGTCATTTTTAATATATTTAATTTTTCTTCTGCGGCAGGCAAATCTTCGGGATGAATTAATGCCATATGTTTTTTCATCCAAGGAACGTGGGCGTAATTAAATACTGCAATTCTATCGGGGGAAACATCAATTATTTTATCCACAGTGCTCGCAAAAGTTTCCACAGTTTGAAAGGGCAAGCCGTAGATCAAATCGAGATTGATGCTGTGATACTTTAATTCGCGTATCCAATCGATAGCCTGCCGTGTTATATCTTCCGGTTGAACTCTGTTTACTGCTTTCTGAACTTTTTCATTAAAGTCCTGCACACCCATACTGATGCGGTTAAAACCATTATTGCGTAATGCCTCAAGGTGTGCTTTTGTTAAACCGCGCGGATCAATCTCGCAGCTGTTTTCAGAGCGATCAATAAACTTAAATGATTGCTGAATGTATGACGCCAAATCGGCAATTTCATCGGGACTCAAATGTGTTGGTGTGCCGCCGCCCCAGTGAAGCTGCGAAACTTTTCTATCGGGTAAAATATAACCGCGCAGTAAATCGATTTCTTTTTTTACATAATCGACATAACTATTAACCCGTTCGCGGTTACGTGTTATAAGCATATTACATCCGCAGAAATAACACAATGTATCGCAAAAAGGGAGATGAAAATAAAGAGAAAGATCCGGGAGGTTCTCGCCGTAATTTGTTTTTACAATTTCATCAAGATAATCTTCCGCAGTAAACAACTCGCTGAACTGCGGCGCCGTAGGATAACTTGTGTAACGCGGTCCTGGTTTGTCATATTTTTTAAACTTTGCTAAATCAAACTCAAACATTAAAAACTCCTAACTTAAATATGGTACTTTACACTTTCTTCTTTTACAAACCGGACAAGCGCCTTTGCATTTTCCGGATCTACATCGGGAAGTATTCCGTGACCGAGATTAAAAATATGTCCGCTTCCTTTTCCGTATGAAGACAAAACTTTTTCAACTTCGGATTTTATTTTTTCATGCGTTCCGTAAAGAACCGTCGGGTCCATATTTCCTTGAAGAGCAACTTTACCTCCAATTTGGTTGCGTACAGAACCAAGGTTCATCGTCCAATCGAGTCCAACCACATCGGCGCCGCTTGCTGCAAGTTTATCTAAACCGTAGTGGACACCTTTTGCGTAAACAATAATTGGTTCGTCTTTACGTTTTATTTGCTCAATTATACGAACCATATACTGTAGTGAAAATTCGTTAAAATCTTCCTGCGATAAAATGCCTCCCCATGTATCAAAAATTTGAACAGCGTTTACCCCGGCTTCAATTTTTGCGGAAAGATATAAGGCAATGGAATCGGCAAGCATATCAAGCAATGAGTGGGCAAGCCTTGGGTTATTGTATATTAATTTTTTTACTTCCGAAAAATTTTTTGAGCCTTTTCCTTCAACCATATATGCAAGAAGTGTCCATGGCGAACCGCTAAAACCAATTAAAGGCACTCGATTATTTAGTGCGCGTTTCGTCATTACAACAGCATCGAGAACATAACTTAAATCAAGAAAAGGATCGATTTCCTTCAAAAGATTTGCGGCTTGTTCGCTTCTAATAGGCGAAGTAAAAATCGGTCCTTTTCCTTCGTGCATAATCAATTCCATCCCCATCGCTTCGGGTATAACAAGGATGTCGCTAAAGATAATTGCCGCATCGGTGCCGATAATATCTATGGGCTGCACGGTTACTTCCGAAGCAAGTTCGGGGGTTTTACACATCGTTAAAAAATCTGCCTTCGCGCGTACATCCCGGTATTCCGGCAGATAACGCCCCGCCTGTCTCATAATCCAGATAGGTGTGCGTTCAACAGGCTGCCGTTTACAGGCGCGTAAAAAAAGGTCGTTTTGTAGTTTGCTCAATATTTTCTCCGTCTATTCTTATTTTCTATAAAATTCTACTATGGTTTTGGCTAATGCATCAATTGTGTATTCACCCGGCATAATTTTTACCCTTATACCTTTTGCTTCAATAGCCGACTTTGTTGTTGGACCAATTGCAGCAACAAGTACATTTGCAAAATACTCAACAGGGTGAGCGATGTTTAATATTTGCAAATAGTTTTCAAAAGTTGAAGGGCTTGTAAAAATTATTAAATCCGGTGTTGAGCGGTGAAGTTCATCAATGTGACTACTAATTTTTTCAGCTGCAGGAATAGCTACATTATAAACCGGCGCCGTTTTTATTACTGCTCCGAGGGCTTCAAGTCCGCGCGGCAGTTCTTCCCGACCGATTGCCGAGCGGGGGATAAATATAATTTTTTGTTTTAGAGGATGATGAATTAACTCCGCAATAACACCTTCACCGCTAAACTCTTTAGGAATTATATGAACAGGCACACCAAGTTTGCTGCAAACCGATGCCGTCTTACTACCAACAGCAACAACCTTAACGCTATTAAAATTAAAATTTAGTTTTAACTCGGTGCAGCGGCTTATAAACATCCTTACCGAGTGTCCGGATGTAAAAATTAAAAAATCTATTTTTTTGCTCGATATAATTGTCTCGTCAAAAATACGCCAACTTGCTGGGGGTACAATATCGAGAGTTGGAAAAGGTATTACGTTTGCGCCAAGCTGCCTAAAAACATTTGCGGAAGAATCTGATTGCTCAACCGTACGGGTAATTACAATTGTTTTTCCTTTTAAAGGGAGCAGTTCTTTATATTGTTCGCATGAAACCAACCCGTACAGTACAAAATCGAAAATCTTTTCGCGCTCGATACTTTGCAGCGTTTCCTTTAACTCATTATCTATCCCCCGCTGAACAGCCCCGTATATACAGCCGAGAATTACATCAACCGCAAAGTTATCTTCAATTTTTCTAAAAAGAAGTTCTTCTTTCCCCTTAATTATTATCGCTTCAAGCATCTGCTTTAGTTCTTTATCAAGTTTGATAAGCTGCGTACACAGTTCGCTTTTGCCGGTTAAATTTTCTTTTTGATACATCAAAAAGAAATTCTGGTACTTCATCATAAACATATAAAGATGAATGATGAATGTGCGTAGCGAAGATATACTGCTTGTTTCTGTTTTTATTTTATCTTCAAGCGAAAGAACAAGCTTCCGCATTCGCAAAGTCATAATCGAAAAATAAAGGTCTTCTTTCGATTTGAAATAATTATAAAGCGTACCCTTTGCAACAGAAATTTGTTGTGCAACCTCTTCCATCATCACTTCGTGATAATTTTTTTGTGAAAAGAGAAGTGAGGCGGCTTCGAGTATCATCTCCCGCTTTTTTTCTTTTTTTATCGATATGTTTTGCGTGTCCGTCATCAAAAAAAATTATCTTATCTTCCAGTCGTTTTCCTTCAGCACCAGACCGGTGTTCGGGTCAATTACAATTTCCTTCCCGTTTCCGATATATCCGTTTGAGCCTTCTGACTCATAAAGTGTATTTAATACATGCCATACATATTGCTTAAGAGTTTCATCCCACAAAAAGCCTACCTTCCAATCTATTACACCCTGCTCTAATCCAAGTTCCTTTGCAATACTGCGCGCTTTTTCTTCATCAATGTTAAACACGCATAACGAAGGATTGCTGAGACACTCCGGGATGCCGAAAACTTCTCTTTCTTTTATTACACGCCCTGTGCTGTCAACAGTAAAGTGAATCAACTCATCGACGAATGGTTTTTCGGGCATCATAAAACGATAAGCCATTTCGTAAGTGCTGCCGGTTTTTTTTGTTAAAACAAAATCGGGAGAAACGTAACTATCAAAAATTTCTTTCCCTGTTTTAGAGATGATAAAATCATTTGCTTTCTTCAGCAACTCAACCGGCACATCAATTTCTTCCTGCTGACTGCAAGAACTGCACGTGCATGAAAAAGATATAAACGCAAACGCCGCAATGAGCGAAGCGGATAAAAACAAAAGCAGATTTTTTATTTTCATTTCTGTCTCGCTGATTTGTAAACTTCATCTAATATTTTTTTTGCGCCGGCTTTTAACATCTCCTTTGCCATCTGTTTCCCGATTTTTTCGGCGTCCGATTTTTTCCCGCGGACTTTTTTGCGGAATGTTAAACTTCCATCGAGGCTTCCGATTAATCCGTCAAAATAAAAACCGTTTGATCTAACTTCGCCTAATGCGCCGATAGGAACCTGGCAGCCGCCTTCCAGTGTGCGAAGAAAAGAGCGCTCAGCCAATACAGCGTAGAACGTGTTTGCGTGATGAATGGTTTGTATAATTTCCTCGGCTAACTGATTATCTTCATGAATTTCGATACCGAGCGCACCCTGTCCAACCGCCGGAAGCATTTCATCCGTACTTATAATTGAAGAAATATTTTTCGATAGCTTTAATCTTTCAACACCCGCGCGGGCAAGTATAATTGCGTCCCATTTCGATTTTATAAACTTATCGATGCGAGAAGGAACATTGCCGCGAAGCTCTTCTGTTTTTATATCGGGGCGGAGATGAAGCAACTGGCTGCGGCGGCGAAGTGAGCCCGTTCCGACAATTGCATTTTCGGGGAGTTTATCAATCGTCATCCCTTTTTTACGGGCGATTAATACATCTTCCACCGAATGACGTTTTGAAACAGCGGCGAGTTTTAAACCATCGGGAATTTTAGTCTGTAGGTCTTTTAAACTGTGAACCGCAAGATCAACAGTTTTATTCAATAGTTCTACTTCAAGTTCTTTTGTAAATAAACTTTTGTCGCCAATTTTTGAAAGCGCAACATCAAGAATTTTATCCCCTTTTGTTTTTATTATTTTTATTTCAACGGCAACATTTTTATTGTTCCGTTCAATTTCTCTTTTTACAAAATTTGCCTGCCATAAAGCCAAATCGCTTCCGCGTGAACCGATGATTAATTTTGTCTTCAATATTATCCTTCCTTTTCAGTGTTGTTTATTCCAAAGATGCCTTTGAGAATACTAATTTTCGCAGCCGCTTCATCGCTGTTCTGCCCTTGTTCTGACATTTTTTTTAATTCAACAGTCGGCTGATGCAAAAGTTTATTTACAATTCGTTTAGTAATTATTTCAAGCTTTTCTTTATCATCATCGCTAAAACGGTTTATATTTTTTTCAACTTCTTCGGCGCGGATATTTTCAAAGTGTTCGCGTAAAGATTTTATGGTAGGCGCAACTTCAAGCGAATTGTACCAGCTAAAAAAGTTTGCAACCTCTTCATCAATAATTTTTTCCACTTTTGGAATTTCATCGCGGCGCTTGTTTAAGTTTTGACCAACGATAATATTCAACGAATCGATATCGTGATAAAAAACAGAGTCAATATCTCCTGCCTTCGGATCGATGTCGCGCGGAATGGCGATATCCATAAGTATGGTCGGTGAAAAATTTCTCCGCTTCATAGCGGCTTTTATATCATCTTTCGTTAATATAAATCCGGGTGAGCTGGTTGCGCTTAAAATGATGTCATACTCGTGCACCGAATTTTTAAATGTTTCAAAGGGAAGAATATGGGCGTTTAGTTTTTCGGCTATTTTTTCCGCACGTTCAACTGTACGGTTGGTTATTGATAGCTTGCCTATTCCTCGTTCCTTTAAATGTTTTGCGGCAATCTCACCGGTTTCACCTGCGCCGATTACAAGTGCAGATTTTTTGTTTAAACTGCTGAATATTTTTTCGATGAGCTGCACTGCGGCATAACTAACGGTTACGGCACCTTCACTTATTTCAGTTTCGGTAATAGCGCGTTTGCCCGTTTTAATTGCGGCGTCAAACAATTTTTTTGTTAAATAACCTGTAAAGTTTAACTCTTCGGCAAGTTGGAATGAATCTTTTACTTGGTGGTAAATCTGGTTATCGCCAATAAGCAGCGAGTCGATACCGGTAATAACACTAAAGAGATGTTTTACCGCTGTGGTTGATAGATAATTTCGGAAATTATCGGCATTAATATTTAATACTGATTTTTCGTTTATTAAAAATTTTTGTATTTCATGATAATCAATTTTCGGGTCAACCGGTATTCCATACACTTCTGTACGATTGCATGTGGAAATAATCAAACCTTCTTTAAATAAATTGCCCTTTGCTTTTTTTACAAAGACGGCAATTTCTTCACTGCTTAAATGCAAAGTTTCCCGCAGTTCTACAGGCGCCGTATGATGATTTATTGTTACTGCTATTAAGTGCATATTAATAGAATGTGTGAAAGCTTTTTGAAAGAAAGTTGGATAAAGTTGTAGATAAAATGGCGATAATAAATCCAATTATCGAAAGAGTAATAACACGTTTACCGCGCAGCTTGCCGAGGGTTTTACTCATAATACCTATGCCGTATAAAAGCCAAACTATCGCTGTTCCAATCAGTTTAGGGTCGGCATAAGAAAAATCGGGGAATGCTTTAGGCAGCCAAATTACGCCGACAACAATAGCAATACTTAACATCGCAAAACCAATGATTGCCGAAACAAAACTTAGCCGCTCTAAAACTTCAAGACTTGGCAGACGGTTAAATATCAAACCAAATTTGTTTAGTTTTATATCCTGGTAAAGAATTAAATAGAGGACGCCATAAACTGCAGAAATTGTAATGCCTGCGTAACCGAGCAGTGCACTGAAAACATGACCTCCCAAAAGATTGCTCCGGAGAACTTCTT
>JAIOIM010000592.1 GCA_019912505.1 Ignavibacteriaceae bacterium | reverse complement strand
GTTTACAACCTTTTTAGACCAGACTCATAAATGATTTGAACCATTTATATATTTGTTTGGTTTACCAAATTAAATAAATTGTCCCCCGTTTAATTTTTTTTATTTGCCGGGAGTTTTATTTAATATGGACTTATTATTTTTCTTTTTTATTGTACCCCCACAATGTTTAAAATAAAAATCGCTTGATGAAAAACCTTTTTACGCTAAAAAAATATTTTGTGCATTATAAGAAGAAACTTTTTTGGGGTTTCTTGTTTATACTTTTTTCAAATGCAGGCACAGCATACTTACCTCTTATTTTGAAGGATTCAATAAATGCGCTTCGGCAAAATGTAAAAAGTGAAAGGCTTATTGAATACGGGCTGCTGATAATCGGTACTGCATTATTTGCCGGTGTCTTTAGATTTTTAATACGGCAGACTATCATTGTTGTTTCGCGTGATATTGAGTTTGATATGCGACATGATTTCTGGTCGCACATTCAGCGGCTGCCGCTTCGGTTTTTCCAGAACAACTCAACCGGTAATATTATGGCACACGCAACAAACGATATAAATGCCGTGCGTATGTTTTTTGGTCCCGCCGTAATGTATTCAATAGATACCGGCATCCGCTTGATTGTTGTTATAACAATTATGCTTTCGTTGAATTTTAGCTTAACAATTTATTCTCTTATACCCCTCCCTTTTTTATCGTACCTTGTTTATAAAGTAAGCAAACTGATTCACGAAAAGTTTACACTCATCCAGGAAAAGTTTTCTGATTTAACAACAAAAGCGCAGGAAAGTTTTTCTGGTATTCGCGCAATTAAATCTTATGTGCGTGAAGAAAATGAGATAAAGGATTTCGGCAAGTTGAGTATGCAGTATCTTACACGAAATATGGACATGATAAAAATCCAGGCGCTGTTTCAACCGATATTGTTTTTAATTACCGGTTTGTCAATCATCATTGTTATTTGGCTTGGCGGTAACAAAATTATAGAAGGAACATTAGACCTTGGTGAAATTACGGCATTCATCGCTTATCTCGAACTTCTCATTTGGCCGGTTATCGCGTTCGGCTGGGTAATAAATATTATTCAGCAGGCTGAAGCAAGTATGAAACGAATAAATAAAATTTACAACGAGCCTCGTGAAATTGACGATACAGCCGAAACCGATTATTCAATAAAAACAATCGTCGGTGCAATTGAGTTTTATAATGTTTCGTTTCGATATAGTGAAAATCTCCCTGAAGTTTTATCGAATATAAATTTAAATATTCCGGCTGGTTCAACAGTAGCAATTATGGGTTACACAGGCAGCGGCAAAACTTCGATGATAAATTTAATATCACGTTTGTACGATACAACCAACGGAGAAGTACTGATTGACGGAAAGCCTATAAAGTCAATTCCTCTTGATGTTCTTAGGCAAAATATAGGAGTGGTTCAGCAGGAAGCCTTTTTGTTTTCCGATACTATTAAAAATAATATTTCTTAC
>JAIOIM010000591.1 GCA_019912505.1 Ignavibacteriaceae bacterium | reverse complement strand
GCATTACAGCAGTAGTTTTCTGTTGCCCGTTATCGTTAGTCCGCATAACAAATGCTATATACAATTCTTTATTTAATTTTAAGTTTACCCATGCTTCCTGGTCTACCGAAAGCTTTGCGTTTAAGATTGGTTTCGCCTGGTCAAGTGAAGGATAAATATCGCCGTATACTGAATGAACCCGAGAGTTTTCAAATTCAAAAATTTTTATTTCTCCTGGGTCAATAACAGAGTTTAAATAGTTTTTTCGCGATTCAAGAAATTCGGGAATGTTGCCGGAATTAAAACTTTCCAAATCGAAACCGGTTGATGCGGCAATGTAGCCCTTTAAAATATTTCGTTCAAAGACCGGAATAATGCTGCCGAAAAGTTTTACGTGTCTTTCATTTTCAAACTCGGCATCGTACGTTCTTGAAGTATCTGTGCGGAAAATGTGCGGCACCGGCGGAATGTAATCGGCGTTTATACCTATTTTGAATTCACCGAGGGGTTTTTTGTATTTATCGAGCAATATTACTGCCGAGTTTAAAGTTTCTCGATGCAGACCGCTGCGGCTCCATATTTTAAATGCGAGGGCATCGTAATTTGTAAGCCCCTCCGAAAATGCAGTAACTACTTCGCTATTTTTTGACGCAGTGGTAATCATCTCGGTAATGAGGAATTTTAATAAATTATCATTAGGTCGGTTTATCTCGAAAGCTGTAGTTTTAAGAGACTGACGCTCTAATTCCATGTTAAAAAAGTTTAACATCGTTATTGAAATAAGGGATGCGGCAACAGCTGCGTAAATATAATTATAGACAGTCCGAGAGTTTTTATAATATATAAGATAGGCTAATGCAAAAATTAAGGCGATAAAAATAACACTCATCGCAGGTGTTATCAGCGGCTCCCTTTGCGTCCTAATATAAATTATTCCGGCGGTTTCAATGAAAGCAAAAGTAAACCAAAAACTCATTTTTTTATAACGGTTGTTTATCCACTCTAAGCTGCTTACCGATGCAACCAGGACACTTACAAGAATTAAAACCACGGTAACGCCAAGGAGCAGCAAATTTAAATTCATCATCAAAGAAATTTCGCTTGGCAGTAAGTTCGGCTCGCGGAAGTAACGAATTGCGGAATCAAAAATTACACTTTTAACCGATGCAGCCAATCCCCTAAGTGAAACTAAGAAAAAGGCGGCGGAAATAAATAAAAAGATTATTCCCGCAACTTTATAACCATCTGGATTTTTTTTCTTCGATTCTAGATAATTTATTAAAAGCTTGTAGGCGCTTACTGCAAACCCTAAAGCAAACAACAAGGTTATAAACAGTTCAATCGGCGATTTAACAATACCGTTGCCCAAAGTGGAGGCAAAATAAGCCGGGTCGGATAACTGCCCATCGATTAAATTTGACGGAAAGCCCACCGTAAAAATTACCCATCTGACAAAAAGAAGGTAAAGTCCGAGGAGTGCAAGTTTGAAAGATCGGTGCTTTAATTGTCCGTATTCCCGTCTGAAGCCGAGAGCTAAAAATATAAACCCAATTACAACAATTATCGATTGCACTTTTGAGGAGAGTTCGTAAAAATTATTGACCGATACTTCGAGCGATGGTTTGGTAAGTGTTACCAATCCGATTTTATAACCGGCATTGTTTACTAATTCAAAAGAATATTTTCTCCCGTCTTTTGTGGAAGATGTAAATGGGTTATAATCAATTTCGCATTCGGTTAGAAACCGATTAGAAAGTTCATCACTAAAATTTATATCGATAAAATATTCGTTATGAAGCGAGTAGTGTT
>JAIOIM010000590.1 GCA_019912505.1 Ignavibacteriaceae bacterium | reverse complement strand
GTTTACAACCTTTTTAGACCAGACTCATTAAAACAAATAATTTTGAATGATTTGTAACATTCCTAAAATCAAACTTAAACTTAAGTATTACTTTTTTTTACCATTTTGTTCAAAGAATCTACAGTTATATCAGTATATTTTTTATACCGATGAGCTGATATTTCAAATTCCGCCATTTCTTTTTCTGTTAATTCTCTAATTACTTTGCCAGGTACGCCTGCTACAAGAGTTCCGCTTGGCACAACAAAACCAGGTCTAATTACAGAGCCAGCGGCAACTAGTGAACATTCTTCAACAATAGCCCCATCGAGTACCACAGCCCCCATTCCTATCAAACACAAATCTTTTAACGTACACCCATGCAGTGTTACTGAATGTCCGACTGTAACTTTGTTGCCAATGTTCAGCGGGAATTTTCCGTTCGTTACATGCAGCATTGAACAATCCTGAATATTTGTATACGACCCGATGCGGATATAATGAACATCACCACGCACTACGCTGTTATACCAAATGCTGGAGTACTCTTCAATTTTAACATCACCAATTATTTTTACACCGGAGGCAAGAAAAACCGTTGGGTGTATTTTAGGAAATAAATCCCCGTAAGGAAATAATTTTATTTCATTATCAACTAATTGTATTTTGGGGGTTTCCATCCTTCTCTTTTCCATTCTACCAATTCAAGTGTTACATTGCCAATTATTACTTTCATTTTTGCAATTACAGGTACCGAAACTTCATCATTTGTAAACCATCCTTCAAAATTACCGGTAAGACCAAACACCGAAACAAAATCTGTATGACCATCTAACCTAACACAATCTATCTCATAGTCAACTGCATCAATTTCAACCGGCTCGCGTTTGCTATAAAAATTAACTTTAGTATTTACTTTTTCTTCATTTACAAAGCATGGCAGATTTATGGTTTTATCTTGCCCGCTGTTCATCATAGCATAGAATAATATTGATAAACCGTCTTGGTATTTTTTTTCAACTTGTGTTGTTGAATCGGTCCAAAGTTGATAGGGTTTTACTTTCCCTTTTTTTATTGAAACGCTTGAAGCCGGATAATCAAAATTGTACTCGGTAAATGTTTTATATTCTTTATGCTGAATCACTCCTCTGAAGAAATCAGAATAATAATCATTAGTCATCACGGTTTCATAAACCTGATGCAGATCAACAAAAGGAAGCCCGGAGTAAGAATCGATATAGCCGATGGCATTATAACTTGTGATGCCATCCTTTAAATTTCTGCCGGTAACTTTTATTTTAATTTCACCTAAACTAATAAACGAATAACTAACTACGTACCGGAACTCATCGCCAACTTGTAATGTTTTTGATGAATTAAACGGAAAGGAATTACCGGTAATATTTTTACTATTATCTAATTGTTTAACTGCTAAAAAGAAAAACGGCAAAAACAATAAAACTACAAAATATCCCTTTTTCATTTTAGCTTTGCCAAATCTTTAGCTTCATCAAATAGTGTTTCAGCTTTTATCACCTGGTTATCAATTGAAAGAAGAACAGAATACCATCCTTCATTTTTCCAGAAACTCCTTGCTATTTGCGCTTTCAATCTGGCGGTTATATAATCTTTATCGAGATCAAAATCTTTATCATTTGGTTTAACACTTTTTGTTTCCGCATAATGAATGAATCTTTCTATTTCCTCTTTTGAAAAATTAAAGTTATCCCGGTATTTGCTTAGGCTGTTATTATATTTTGTTTGAATCTCTTTCCCGTGTGCATCGAGATATGAAAGTACAAACTGATAAAAAATATTTTTCTTTAGTAGTTCGGTCGAATAGTCAGTTAGTTTTCCGGATTTGACTATATAATCGGGGGTAATGCCGCCGCCGCCATATACTATTCGTCCACCACCAGTTTTAAAGACAGACCGCGAGCTATCTTTTTCGGAAACATGATTGATGTTATCACCTTCAGTTTCTTTGCGGTCATTAATATCTGAATAATATTCTTCCTTATCTTTAAAATCCTTATAGTCACGCTGTATTAATCTGCCTGACGGTGTAAAATATTTTGAAATGGTCAAGCGTATTGCAGAATTATCGGGAAGCATAAACTGGCGTTGAACTACACCTTTTCCAAAAGTAGTTTCTCCGACAATTAGTCCCCTATCCCAATCTTGTACAGCACCCGAAACTATTTCGCTTGCCGAAGCACTGCCTCTATTTACAAGAACTATTAACGGTATTTTTTCAAACGAGGAAGGTTTGGATGCAAAATATGCTTCATTAAATTCACTCCGTCTCCCTTCTGTGTAAACAATTTTTTTCTTTCCATCGATGAATAGATCGGCTATACTTACTGCTTGATTCAAATATCCTCCGGGGTTTCCTCTCAAATCGAGCATAAGTTGCTGCATGCCTTTCGATTTTAAGTCGTTCAGTGCATCTACTAATTCATCGTATGTATTTTCTGCAAACCTCGACACGCTGACATAACCGATTTTATCGTTAATCATAAAGTGTGTGTCAACAGAATAAATAGGAATTTTATCGCGTGTTATATCGTAATTAATTATCCCTTTTACACCAATCCTTACTATTGAAACAGAGACAATAGAACCGGCTTCTCCTCGAAGCTGTTTTCTAACTTCATCGTTTGTAATCCCAATAATACTTTTACCCTCTATTTCAATAATCCTGTCACCCGGCATTATTCCAAGTGCCTCACTGGGTCCGCCTGAAATTGGCGAAACAACAGTTAATGTATCGTTAACAATCTGGAACTCTATTCCCACGCCTTCAAAATCTCCCCTGAATGATTCTTCAACTGATTGCATATCTTTTGCCGATATATATACCGAGTGTGGGTCGAGTTTGTTCAGCATTCCTTTTATTGCTTCTTCAACAAGCTGCTGCGAGTCCACATCTTCTACATAGTATTTTTCTGTGTATGTAAGAACATCATTAAATTTTAGTATGCTTTCTCTCAGGCTGTCACCGGAAAAAACTTTTTCAATTTGAATGCCCAATACAATACCAAGGGTGAGAATTATAAATAGATAAGGTATTTTTATTTTCCGGTTATTCATTTTATCACCTTGTATTATAATTTAACCATTAACGAAATAAATGAGTTTAGTTCTTCTATGGTTTTTGAGTTTTGCAAATTATGCCTGATATATTCAATTGTAATCAGACAGAAAAAATCATTCATCGGTTCGTAAGTTAATGTTGTTATTACCTTCCTAAAATATTCTCTGTCACCGTCTAAAAAATTTACATTTTCTAAATCAAAGACTCTATGCCCTAATAAAATATCTCCGCCGACATTTACAATGGTACCATCTTTCATAACAGGATTAGCACCATGTACCGAATATGTTCCATTCATTGTTAAAAATAAAGCACTTGAAAATCTATACTCAAGTCCAGCGGACACAACAGAACTATTTGGCTGTAACGGCTCGCTTAATCCGGTTCCGAAATGAGTAAAATTATTTTTATAAAGTCTGTGGGAAAAAACATAAGGATCAATTTTAATATATTCAAGCCTTATATCAAGTGGTAAACAATTAATTGGTTGAGCGATTAGAATTCTTAAATTGCTGATAGTCTGATTGCCCCACCAGCCGCTGCCGAGTTTTGAAAACGAAATATCATCAATTAAAAATAATGCTGAAAGCTTTACTGATTTTATTGAATTGTTGTTAAAATCAAAAAAGAGCATTGAATTATCACGATCCCTATTTGAATGTTCGGTTGATTTATAAAAATTAAACGGGTTGAGGTAACTCAAATCGAGGGGTCGCCCGCCATAAATAACAAATTCACCAAAACCGATGTCGGCATGTTTATTAATATTAAAACCAAACCGATGATAACCGATATATTTTTCTTCTACAAAAGCTTCGCCGCCTGTAACTGCATCACTCTTGTAGTTGTATTTTCCAATAAGTTTACCGTGGAAATAAGAAAAGTTGAACACTCCATAATTTATTTCCATTGAGATGTAATCGAACATGGGGGTATTACCGGAAAGCAGCGGTTTCATTGCGCCATATCCGACAAGCATTTTGTCACGACCCATTTTAAATTTGATGATATCGAAATCAGCTGTTATATAACCCTCTGCTTCATCGAAAAATTTTTCTTCTGGTTTTTCATTAAACTTAAAATTGTATTTCAACTGATTAAGAATATACCCTGCTTCTTTATCGCCGAACAAGGCTCCGTTAGTTCCTTTCAAGTGGAAACCGAACTTATTAAGAATGGTTCCTCTTATTTCACCGCCAAAAATGGTAGCAGTTGCCTTATAAGTGTTATTAATATTTCTATTATTATTAATAAGGAATTTTTCTTGAAGAAGAAGATTGATAAATATATTACCTTTATCCTTTAAATTATTTAAATAGAAATACCGCTGTGTATTATTTGACAAATAATTATCGTTGCTGCCTAACAGTGAGGATGAATGTTCTAAAGAACCGAAAAGCTCATATTCAAATTCAGTTTTGAAATCCTCAACTATTTCTCTATCAACATCGTTTAATTTATTTATGTTAAGAATAACCTGTTTTAGATAGATTGCCACATCGCGGCGTGTTTTAGGGAGTATAAATGAATTATAACCTTCTATCAGTTGCAGAGTTTCCATCCTCTCAAGAAAATTATAAATCGGATTTTCAACTTCAACATATTCTGTTTGTGCTGATAGTATACAAGTAAAAGCAATTAATATTAAAAAAACTTTTTTCACTTTATCTTACCTGTTCCCATTCATTTGAAATAGATTTATTCTTGAATATAACTGAAACAGCGTTCTCAATCCACGACCACGTTACAGCGAAGTATCCGTTTTTACGAAACCTGCGCGGCGATTCCTAAACAACTAATTTTTTTGTAAATAAAATATTAC
>JAIOIM010000589.1 GCA_019912505.1 Ignavibacteriaceae bacterium | reverse complement strand
GGATTAATATGGGTAACTGCCGTGGTCGTGGGAATATTTATTACATTCGGCGGACAAACGGCTGTTATATTTACAGATTTGGTTCAGGGGGTGATGCTGATATTTGCCGGCTTACTAGTTTTTATTCTTGGTATTTATTTTTTGGGCGGCTGGGATTCATTCTGGCATCTTCTTCCAACATCGTGGAAACTACCTTTTGCAGGATTTAATTCACCGGCAGAATTTAATTCAGTCGGGATTTTTTGGGAAGATGCAATTGCCGGTTCTGTAGGATTTTTATTTATGAACATGGGTCTGATTATGCGATTCATGGCAACAAAAAATGTACATGAAGGAAGAAAGGCTGCAACTGCAAATATATTATTTATGCTTCCGGTTTCTGCAATTGTTGTTGGCGGCGGCGGATGGGTTGCAAAGGCAATTTCAGTGGCAAGACCCGATTTGATTTCCCCGGATTCTGCGCCGGATAGTGTTTTTGTGCTTGTCTCACACATATTAACAGGTCCCGGTGTGTTTGGTTTTGTAATTGCAGCAATTGTGGCGGCATTGATGTCAACTGTCAGCACACTATTAAATGCAACTGCTGCTATCTGGGTAAATGATGTTGACAAACCGATTAGAATTTGGTTAAAGAAAATAAAAAAAGAAGATGAAACCGATGAAAAACGAGCGATGATTATAGCACGAGTTTCAACGGTTGCTTTTACAATAATTGGTGTACTTGCTGTTTATGCTTTCAAATCGTATCCCACAATTTATCAGGCACATGCTTTTTTTCATGCAACCATAACTCCTCCACTGATGGTGGCAATTTTCTTCGGCGCCTTCTGGAAGAAGTTTACGCCTGCCGGACTTATTACAACCGTTCTCGGCGGGGTAACTTTGATGTTATTAGGCTTTAAATTTCCGCAGCAGCTTATTCAACCGTTAGCACACGGTACGCCGTATGACCCGGTTCATCCTTTTACTTATATGGCGGCGTTGTATAATTTAATTGTTTGTCTTTCTGTTGCCGTTGTTGTTACATTATTTCACGACAAGCTAAAAAAATTAGCAAAAAAGATAAGAAAAAATAGTAAAGACAAAGGGATAATGTATGTTATCATCGCACTGAGTGTAATAATTATAATTATCGATATGACCGCCGTATTCTTAAATATTAACTTCGGAGGGCTTGCAGTTCTTTTACCTCTAACTTTGCTTATGTGTGCATTTGTTGCAGTTACTACAACGGTTTATGTTAAGTATAATGAAGAAACACAGGTTCTTGGTTTAACTATAGGTTCTATTCGTCATGCAAAAGAATGGTTCAAAGGGGGCAAACTAAATGAAAGAGAAGGGGAAAAAGTAAAAGCGCATTGGAAAATTATTGAGGGTAAAAAAGATGAGATAAACTTTTCGAGTAAAGAAATGCACAAAATGCAAGCCGAAGTTGGCGATCTTGTTTACATTGCAGACAACCGTAAATGGCTCGGCGGGTTAAAGTCATGCCACTCCGTTATAGGCGAACCGCATGATGAACATGGGGTAATAATGATTCGTCAATTACATTTAGAAAAAGCTCAATTTGTTGAAGGAAAAATTATAGAAGCCGAAAAGGAAATGTAAGCCCCAAAAAAGTTTAAATTTATTTTCGCCTAACTGTTGACGGCAAAGTTGATAAGCAATTATATAAAGTGCTGGTACAGTATTTATAAACGGGGAGAAGCTTAGTTTTGTACATATAATATTTAAGAACAAAAGCCCTGAATTTTATACAGGGCTTTTCTTTTCAATAAAATTATAATCTATCCAAACAACCCTTGTATACGTGTCTTTGCTTCTTCAATTACCGCAAGATTTGTTGCCGAAAATGAAAACCTAACATTATCAATAAAGTGCTTTCCGAAACATGAACCATACACCGTTGCAATACCCACGCTCATTAATTTATTATACGCATAAGTATTCCGTTCTTCCGTTGTCACGTCCGGCGGAGTAATTTCAGAGAAATCGGGGAAGAAATAAAAGCCGGCACATGGCGTTTTTAATTTTAGCTTTGGTACACTTTGCAGAACAGCATAAAGCGCATCGCGTCTTAGCTTCTATTCTTTTACCATAGCTGCTATTGCTTTTTCGCTTTCTTCCCGATTGTTTAACGTTTCAGTAGCAGCATATTGAATGAAAGTTGTTACTCCTGCGGTTTGAGTATAATTACCAAGCAGCATTAACTTTGTTATTGCCTCATTCCTTGTGGCAATATAACCTATCCGCCATCCCGTCATTGAATAAGTTTTTGATGTAGAAAATCTCTACCTGTTTTTTCCTTAAAATCTTTTGATCTTTTTTTTACTTCCTCGCTTATACTTACTATTGGCGACATTCTTATATTTTCAAGACTCTGTGAAAACACTATAATATTTCTCCTTCACGTTTAGGAATTATTAAATATCGAGATTGATTTGGGACTAAAAAATAAAAAACCATTCCGGTAATGAAAAGAGGAAATACTGTATACATAAACAAAAAAATATTTCTTCTGTTTGCTACTCCAAATTTGAAGGTGCAGTGACAAATATTTTAATAAGACATATGCGTTATTTTTCATTCGCAATGTTGTTTCCCGAATTTCTTTTGTATATTTGTATGAGATACAATTCAAATATGTAGAGAAATAGTCAATATGAATGATAAATCATACGTAGAATGGGAAGCAATGTCAGATAAATCTTTAATGGAAACCATTGGAAATTTTATTCAATCACATCGCTTAAATCAAAATATATCGCAATACCAAGTGGCTGCAAACGCAGGGATCAGTCGTTCAACTTTAAGCTTGTTAGAAAGAGGAGAAAAGGTAAGGATAGATAGTCTTATACAAGTATTGAGAGTGCTTAATTTGCTGTATATCATGGATGTGTTTAAGATTCAAGAGGAACTAAGTCCAATCGAATACGCAAAGCTTAAGAAAAAGGAAAGAAAACAGGCTTCACCCAAAAAAGGGAGTAATAGGATCAAGGATGATTTAGGATGGTAAATGTAGCCGAAGTAAAAATATGGGGCAAATTGGTAGGAGCCATTCGCTGGGATGAATCGCAGCAATTAGGATATTTCCAATACGACTCAAAGTTTATTCAAAATGATTGGGATTTATCACCTCTCAAAATACCAATCGCTCAAGGTTCACGAATTTATAGTTTTTCTGAATTACGAAAAGGACGCAATGAAACGGAAGATACCTTTCAGGGTTTGCCGGGATTGTTGTCTGATGCTTTACCTGACCGATATGGAAATAAACTAATTAATACCTGGTTAGCCAAACAAGGAAGGGCAGAAAACAGCATGAACCCGGTAGAGAAATTGTGCTTTATCGGCACGAGGGGAATTGGCGCATTAGAATTTGAACCAGCACAAATTAAATCAGGAACAAAAAGTTTCTCATTAGAGGTGGGCAGTTTGGTTGAAGTTGCAAAAAAAATGCTTAATGAAAGAGAAGCTTTTTTAACCAACTTGAATAAAGATGAGGAAAAGGCAATGATGGAAATATTAAAAATAGGAACTTCAGCTGGCGGAGCACGTCCTAAGGTCATCATTGCATATAATTCAAAAACCGAAGAAGTGAGATCCGGACAAGGAAATGTGCCCAAAGGTTTTGAACATTGGCTGCTCAAATTAGATGGTGTAAGCGGCGAACAGTTTGGTGAGAGTTCTGGTTGGGGTTGCGTAGAATATGCTTATTACCTGATGGCAAAAGAGTGTGAAATTGAAATAAGTAAAAGTCAATTGCTGGAAGAAAATGGAAGAGCACATTTTATGACCAAGCGGTTTGACAGAGAAGGCAATATTAAGCATCATATACAATCCCTTTGTGGGTTACAACATTATAATTTTAATGACATGTATGGATATAGTTATGAACAAGTTTTTCAAACGATGCGGCTGCTGCGATTGACTTATCCTGAAGCTGAGGAAATGTTTCGAAGAATGGTATTTAATGTATTGGCTACCAACTATGATGACCACACAAAGAATTTTTCTTTCATTTTGAAGAAAGACGAGAAATGGAAATTAGCCCCGGCTTATGATTTATGCTTTTCTTTCGACCCGACCAATTATTGGGTAAGTAAACAAACTTTAAGTGTCAACGGAAAAAGACTTGGAATAACAAAAGATGATTTGATGACTATAGCCAAGGATAATAACATCAAAAAAGGGGAGAAAATTATTGAAGGCATTAATTCAATAGTAAAATCATGGAATAAATATGCAGAACAAGCCGAAGTAAGAAATGATTTGAAAGAAAGCATTAATAATAATTTGAATACATTCTGAAGACTAAACCGTAGCGAATAGAGCAAACACTGTATACATAAACAAAAAAAGCCCTGACGTTAGTTTCAGGGCTTTTGCTCCGCGAGCAAGACTCGAACTTGCAACCCTTCGGTTAACAGCCGAATGCTCCACCATTGAGCTATCGCGGAATAGTTTCAAAATTGAGTCGTAAACTTAACCACATTAACCAAATTTGTCAAGCCTTTTAACAACCCGAAAGAATGTTTTTTACGGTTGCTAAATAATTAGCCTGCATATCCTCAATATTTCAAAAACAAATTGGAATAAATCTGTTTAGTAAATTAAACATGCTTTGAACGCCGATTATTTTGCAAAAATTTCATCATCAACAAAAGGGGTTGGTATAGAAGGGAAGATGCCGCTTAGTATAATATTACTTTAAAACTTTTTTGATTTGAAAATTTACGCAATGTCTTTTTTATCAGTCGGCACAGCTATTTCATCAATTACTTTATTATTCTCTACAATAACAGCACTTAATTTGTTTCCGGTATATATTGAGGTATCAATGTACAGTGCGTTATTCTCTTCAACGAATTTAATTTCGGATTGACGGGTATGACCGACAATTTGAAGCTTCCCGATATTCATCAACTCCTCTCTCGTCCAAATAATTGAGTGAGTGTTTGTAACATCAGCCGTAATTATTTCTTCGAGTTTTTCAATATCGTTGAGAGGATTACTCCCAAGCTGTTTTTTGTAATGGACAGAAATACCGGCGTGTGAAATAAAACAATCGGACAGGTTAAAAAAAAGCGGGGCGCTTGATAAAAAAACAATGTGTTCCCTTAATTCCTCAAAGTGTTCCTCGTAAGATGCCATTGTTTGTTCGTAGCCGTTATAAAGCCACGAGTCTGCCATCTCAGTACGAGGTTTTTTTACAAAGTAATAGAACATTAAATCGTGGTTGCCGGGAGTAAATTTTATCTTTTCTTTTTTTACAAACTCTACAACTTCGTAGCTAAAATTTCCTCTATCAACCAAATCGCCGACACAATAAATTGGTATATCAGCATATTTATTTTTTATTTTCTCTACAATTTCTTGAAGAGTAAAAAAGCAGCCGTGTATGTCGCCTATTACCGCAACCATGCACTAAATAAATTTATTTTCTTTGGCATACTTTTCCAGTTCGTCTTTAAACTTTGGATGGGCAATACCGATTAATTCTTTCACTCTTTCCCGTACGGTTTTGCCAAACAATTGTGCCACGCCGTATTCCGTAACAACGTAGTGCACGTCGCCGCGCGAAGTAACAACACCTGCGCCTTGTTTAAGATGAGTTGTAATTCTCGAAATATTAAAATCCTTTGTGGTTGAAGGAAGCGCAATAATCGGTTTGCCCCCTTCTGAACGGGCTGCGCCGCGGATAAAGTCAACCTGTCCGCCGAACCCGCTGAAAAATTTTGTGCCGATAGAATCGGAACAAACCTGACCGGTTAAATCAACTTCTATAGCAGAATTAATAGCAACCATTTTGTAATTTTTTGCAATTACATACGGGTCGTTTACATATTCCTGACGATGGAATTCACAAAGAGGGTTATTATCGATAAAGTTATAAAGACGTTTTGTGCCGAGTACAAAACCGGCAATAATTTTACCGGGGTGGAGTGTTTTCATCTCGTTTGTAATAATACCTTTTTCAACAAGGTCAACTGCTCCGTCTGAAAACATCTCTGAATGAATGCCGATTGCTTTTCTGTCTTCGAGATAACTGAGTACAAAATCGGGAATGGCGCCGATGCCCATCTGAAGCGTCGAACCGTCCTCGATAAGATTAGCAATATTCCATGCAATTTTTTTGTTAACTTCTACAACTTCCGGCGAAGCGTTTTTGTTGCTTTGCGGCAATTCGGCAATCGGCTGGTCTACTTCAACTATATATTTTATTTTGTTTATGTGGATAAAACTATCCCCCAGCGACCGTGGCATTTGCGGGTTAACCTGTGCAATAATTACTTTTGCTTTTTCGGCACCGGTTTTTGTTAAGCCAACCTCCACTCCTAAACTGCAAAAACCATGTTCATCCGGAGGCGAAACGTGTATTAACGCTACATCGAGATTTATATAACCTTTAGAAAAAAGAAGTGGAGTTTCGTAAAGAAAAATAGGAGTAAAATCAGCTCTTCCATCACGGACAGCCTGCCTGGCATTCGCGCCAATAAAAAGGGCATTATGGCGGAACGAATCTTCCATGCCGGGGTTTAGGTAAGATACATTTCCAACCGCAAGAGCGTGGATTACCTGGATATCTTTTAATTCATCTTTTCGTTCTACAATTGCATTCATCAGCACATCCGGAAAAGCGCAGTTGGAATGGCATAAAATCTTATCGCCCGATTTTACTACTTTTGCTGCTTCTTCAGCAGATACTACTTTTTGACTGTAAAGTCTTAAAAGATGCGTGGGCACTTGAGTTTTTTTTATTTCTTCTACTGTAGTCATTTCATCACTTTTTTATTCGTGCGCCTGTGCGCTTTCGTTAATAAATCAACTTTAGTTGGTCGAGAAAATTCTTAATCTTCTAAATTCCAAATCAAACGTGTTGGCTATTGCTTCATTTGAACAATAACCTGAATAAGTACATACGCCTTTTGATAGACCTTCATCACCAACGAGGGCATTCCTTACACCGTTATCGGCAATATTATGTATATAGTTAAGAGCCGCATTATTTAAACCGTAGCTTGCTGTACGAGAAACCAGAGCAGGCATATTTGGCACACAATAATGAATAACATCATGCAGCGTATAAACGGGGTCGGAAATTGTTGTTATTCGGCTGGTTTCTATACAGCCTCCCTGGTCAATTGAAGCATCGACAATAACCGCGCCTTTTTTCATCGTTTTAACCATTTCTTCGGTAACAAGGTTTGGTGCTTTTATACCCTTTATAAGTACGGCACCTATCAGCACATCTGCAAATTTTACTCCGCGCGAAATAGTGTATGGGTTTGCAACAACAGTGGTAACTTTTTGGCGGAATGTATTATCGATAGCTCTTAACCTGTTCAAATCTTTATCGAGCACAATTACCTGAGCACCTCTTCCGAGTGCAGCTTTTGCGGCGGATGTACCAACAACGCCGGCTCCGAGAATAACAACTGCCGCAGGTGAAACGCCTGTTATACCGCCGAGTAGTACGCCTCTTCCACCGTGCGAGTTTGATTCGAGAAATCGTTCCGCTGCCTGAATTGCAAGCTGCCCTGCAATTTCACTCATCGATTGTAAAACAGGCAGCCCGTATTCGGTCTCAATAAGTTCATACCCAATTGCGGTAATGTTTTTTTTGAGCAGGACTTCAATAATATTTTTTTTACCTACTGCAAGATGAAGGAAAGAAAATAATGTTTGGTTCTCCTGAAGAAGTCCGGTTTCTACATCGGAAAGTGGAGCAACTTTTACAACCATTTCCGAACGGAGAAAAACCTCCTCGGCATTGTAAACTATTGTGGCACC
The DNA here is from genome assembly GCA_019912505.1 of Ignavibacteriaceae bacterium. GTDB lineage: Bacteria > Bacteroidota > Ignavibacteria > Ignavibacteriales > Ignavibacteriaceae > CG2-30-36-16. The sequence goes on along the minus strand of JAIOIM010000589.1, from coordinate 3,557 downwards.
GGTTTTATTATAATCTTCATCGCTAAAATGGCTGTCGAGTCCGGCGCCGCTTTGAATGTAAACAGTGTGTCCGGCACGTACTAAAGCATCAACCCCGGCTGGTGCCAAACCGACTCTTTTTTCTTCGTGTGTTGATTCTGTTGGTATTCCAATTCTCATCTGCATTAAACCTTTATTTACTACTCAAAAAGTATTGATTAATTTGGTGATTTTCAACCGGTTTATTTTGATTCGGGTTATGCCTTAGGATGTTTGCTGATAAAACTCGTTTTATAATTTTAGAAAAATACCGAATATTATTTAAACATCCGCGAAATTAACTAAGTGTTAAGAATGAGGGGTTTAATTAGTGCGGAAACATCAAGACCAATATTTATCGAACGAAACATTTCACCATCATTAATGCTAAAAACATTTTCTTCATAGATTATTTGGTTGTAAAACGGCACCCGGTTTATTGCCGGTATTACCACAATTATGCTATTTCATTCTCCGCTAATAATTGTTTAAAATTTCTGATTGTAAGAATAAATATTTTAAGAGATTCAATTCGGTAAATAATTCTATATTCATTCTCAAAAACTTCACGAATATCATCTCTGCTTGCCTCTGGGACTACTCTTCCTCGTTCGGGATATTTTGACAATGATTCAGCTTTCTTAAATATTTTATCAACCATTTTTTTAGCTGCCGAAACATTCTCTTTAGAAATATATTCAAAAATATTTTCTAATCTTTCTACGGCTAATGGTGACCAGAATATTTTCAATTTTAGGACCTTTTGCTGAATCTTTTCTTTACATCTTTGTGCGAAATTCCCAACCCGCCAGAAATTTGAGTCTCAGCAAGTTTTATATCTTCGAGTACTTCAATTTTATCGACCATTGCTTCATATTCGGAAACATCTATTATTACTGCAGCACTTTTCCCATTTTGTGTAATAACAAGAGGTCTTTTTGTTTTTTTTACTTTGTCAAAATAAAAAGCAACTTTAGAACGAAATTCTGAAAGTGGCTGAATGTCCTTATCTAATTGTATTCTGTGCATAAATACTCCATTTTTATATTGTGCGGCTAAACGTACAATATTTAGCACAATATGTCAATACAAGAATATTTTAATTTAGTGGTATGGCTCTCAATTAACCCACGTAAACATTTTTTTGCTACACAAAACAGCAATAATATTTTTGCGGCAGCAGTCTCTTTTTACCGCGCGATTCTTCGGTAGCAATGATTTACAGGTTAGGGTTTTATTTATCTCATCATTATTAGTAATGCAAAAAATATTTTTATTTTATCCGAATAATAATCTAACGATAAATACTGCACCAAGCACACCGGCTACATCGGCAAGCAAACCAACCGGTAGGGCGTGGCGTGTGTTTTTTATGTTAACAGCGCCAAAGTAAACGGCAAGTACATAAAATGTTGTTTCGGTGCTTCCAAAAAATGTAGAAACTAAAATACCGATAAATGAATCGGGTCCATAAACCGACATTGTTTCAGCCATAATTCCAAGCGAACCGCTGCCGGAAAGAGGACGCATTAAAGCCATCGGCAAAACCTCAGGCGGCATTCCAATTAAATTTGTAAACGGGCGGAGGATATAAATCAGCCACTCCATTGCGCCGCCGGCACGGAAAATACCGATAGCAACAAGCATCGCAACAAGGTAGGGGATGATTCGTATTGCAATGTTAAATCCTTCTTTGGCTCCCTCAACAAAAGTTTCATAAACCCTTACTTTTTTTATTGCGCCGTACCCTATGAAAACAATTATTAAAAATGGAATTGCGATTATCGAAAAGAATTGGATTACAGATTTAAATAAATCGGGAGTTAAAAAACTAAAAACAGGACCAAGCAATTTTCCGAGACCGGTTAAAATTACTAACGCGGCTGCAAGCACGAGTCCTGCGAATAGAGCAAAACCTTTTAAATTACTTTTTAACCATCCGCCGAACTCACCTTTTTTTATCGGGAATTTTTCTAAAACTTTTGCCGCCGTTAACCCCGTTACCGTAGCACAGAAAGCGCCAAAGAGAGATGTCCCGATTATTATTGCCGGATCAGAACTGCCTGCCGCGGCGCGTATTGCAATTGCAGTTGCGGGTATCAGCGTCATGCCCGCAGTATTTATTGCAAGAAACGTTACCATTGAATTTGTCGCGGTTCCTTTGTTCGGGTTCAGCGTATCTAATTCTTCCATCGCTTTTAACCCGAAAGGAGTAGCCGCATTGCCGAGCCCAAGCATATTGGCGGAAATGTTCATTATCATCGAGCCCATTGCCGGGTGATCGGAGGGAACATCCGGGAAAAGTTTTTTGGTTATCGGTTTTAGCCAGCTTGCAATTATTGCAATCAAACCGGCAACTTCGGCAACTTTCATAACACCGAGCCATAATGCCATTATACCAATTAAGCCCAGCGAAATATTTACAGCTGTTGTGGCGTAATCAAGAGCGGAGTTTGTAACATCTTTTAGTTTTACAAACGAAACATCTTCTAATATTATGGCTCCCTGCGCAAGTGTATCACTGATAAATTTTGTAATGCGGACTTTGCCCGTAACGTCATTTTCTTTACCGCTTGCGCTTGCAATCTCTTTCCAAATTGCCGGGCTTTTATCATCAGTATTAAAAAATAATGTTTTTTTGTTTTCCTTTACATTAACCGAAATTTTTGCAGAAAAAGAAATTTCTTCACTTAATTTTTCAGCATAAATTTTTTCGAAATCGGCTTCGTTAACTTTTATTTTTGTAATGTACGATGCGTCAATATTTTTTTGATACGGAGATTCGAATTGGATAGTAACCGGAATAGGTTCGTTGTTCCTGTATTTATTATCGCTATGGTTTATAAGATCGGTAGTAACCGCGGCACCGATACCGAGAACAAGCAGAGCAAGCCATACATAATTAAGCACTAAGATGCCTCTATGTTTAGTTAGTGATTTTTAGTTTTTTCTTGTATGAGAAATTATGGATACCGTTTTTATTTGCGGTAATTATTTTTAATTCAAATTCGCCCGTTTTTAATTTGGTAAGGTTTATAGTTAGTTCACTTTTCACTTTATCAAACTGAATATCAGGCACATCTGTACTGTCAAATTGAACAATAAAATTTGTTGGATCAATACCAACCGGGTCTATTAGAGAATATTTTAATTTAATGCTGCCGGGTGAATAAACAGATTTTTCATCAATCGGTTTAACCACCGGGGTACCTGCTGCAAAATAACGGGCAAGCCCTCTAAAAATTCCCCAAGCCTGTATCTGATTAAACTGACTCTCCACAAGCCGCGATTCTTCATGCGGGTTTGTAAAAAAACCACATTCAACAAGTATCGCCGGAATTTCTGTAACACGAAGAACTGAAAAACCTGCTTTGGGGTAAATCATATAATCCGAATATGTGCCGTCAAATGAACCAAGACCACCGGGGTTACGCATTGCATACGACAGGTCCCGCTGAACATAACGAGCTAAATCTCTTTCGCTTGGTTCATATTCGTAATCGGTTTCTTTTGCGTGGTAGTAAGTAGAAGTATAATTT
>JAIOIM010000063.1 GCA_019912505.1 Ignavibacteriaceae bacterium | reverse complement strand
GTATATGACCAATGCTCTTGATGTAAAACTCGGCAGGGTGATGGAAATTGAAGAATTCGGTGACTCGCAGCCTCCGATGCTTATGCGCAACAAAATGGAAATGGACTCGGCGGCTGGCGGTGAAACAATTGCAGGTAAAATTACAATAAGAAGAAGTGTCCGTGTAAGATTTGAACTTGCCGATTGAAGGGCATCTAATACATCCGATTCCCAACAGGTAAGTGAAGGGTTACAAATTTTGTAATACAAAAACCCCGAGCAACATTCGGGGTTTTATAAAAATCAACAAAAGTATTTTAACTTTACTCAAGTTGACCGCTTAAATAATGAGTTAATAAAAAACCGTTGAAACGGTTTTAAAAACAAGTTTTTGGTTTCATTAACCCACGGATCAATCCGTGGGTTAATTAGAAGAGAGTGCATATTCCGAACCGTTTTAACGGTTTGAATTGCAAGCGGTCAACTTGAGTAAATTTATTTCTTTTTCAAAACATAACCTGATGAAGTTGGTACAACAATAATTCCATCGATTAAATCTAATGTTTCAACGCCTGCTTTCAGAGGATTTACAAGCACCTGATATTTACCCTTAGGTAATGTAAACTCTTGTGTTCTATCAGGGGATGCATTAAAAAGAAGAACAAAATTGTCTTTTTTATAATTTAAAGTATAACCGAGAGCAAACGGGTTATATTTAACATCCATAAATTTTACATCATCATAATCTGCTCTGCGGAAAGCATCATACGTATTACGAAGCGCTGTTAAGCCTTTGTAATAGTCAACAAGCTCTTTGTTTAATTGAGCGTGTTTGTAGTTTATATAATTTACCTGGTTGTCTTTATCATAAGTGTTGTGGTCAATTCTGCCTTTTAGCGGGTCATCAACTTTTACATCAATAGGCACTACTTTGCTGCGGGCAAATTCCTGTCCTGCCTGTATCATCGTCATCCCTTGAGAAGTAAACAAAAACAAAGCGCCGAGTTTGTTTAATTTCATCTGCAAAGGAGTAAGTTTTGCGTTTGCGTCAATATCGGTAATTTCAATGTCAGGGTCTAATTCACCAGTGCCGATGCGTATAAAATCACCGAGTGTATAGCCATCGTGCGATTCGAGATAATTAACCGAGTGTTCTTTTTTCTGGAACAGACCGAGTGAATCGCCGATGAGAGTTCCGTTAACGTAACTTTTTATTCTTTGGGGTGAGTTGTTGCCGTACCATTTGCCGAATATCCAGCCGTTGCCGTTATCGGGGTTTTCACCTTTTATACCGTTCCGTATCTGGTCATTCCAAACGCCCCAGCCGCGCAATGAAAAACCCATTGGGTCGTACCCGCCGCCCCATGGTTCGCAAACAAAAACAACATCAGGGTTTATCTTTTGTGCCTGATAAATAATTTCTTCAATAGTTTCCCAATCCAATAATTTACCAAGGTCGAAACGGAAACCATCAACTTTGTATTCGGTCATCCAGTAAAGCACGCTTTCAACTATCATACGGCGCGCCATCGGGCTTTCGGTTTTAAAGTCGTTGCCGCAGCCGCTCTGTGCTTCAAACCCGCCGCTGCTGTTTAATCGGAAGTAATATTCTTTGTCAATTTGTTTTAAGTTGCCGAGTTCGTACTCGCTTATGTGGTTGTAAACCACATCCATAATAACGCCGATGCCTTCTTTGTGGAATGCTTTTACCATATCTTTAAAATCGTTTACTTGTTTTGCTTCGGCACCGCTCCAGGTATTCCATTGAAAATTATTTCCGTCTTCGCTGTAGTAGGCATCTGGGGCGAAGAATGCGGCAGTCATGTAACCCCAATGATTTCTTTCGTAGGGATTCCATGTATTAAACTTTTCATCCACCGAATCTTTGTAAGGAATTTCGCAATTACCGAATTCTTGGGTAGGAAGCAGTTCAACACTATTTACGCCAAGATTTTTTATATAATCTATACCGCCGGTTTTTCCTTTTTCAACCAGACCTTTATATGTGCCCGGTTTTTCTGCACCGGATGAAACATCTGCGGTCATATCGCGAACATGCATTTCATAAATTATAAGATCCCGCCAATCGCGCTTTTGCCAGTCGGTGCCTTCCCAATCATATTCTTCAGGCTTAATTATTATTCCTTTGCGCGGATTCATATAAGTATTGTAGGTTGCAACTGCTTTTGCATATGGGTCTAGGCAGAGTGGGCGGTTTCCGTTATGCAGAGTATTACTTGTAATTTTAAAACCGTAAAATTTCCCGAAAAGTTCGCCGTCAACCGCGGCTTCCCAAACGGCATTATCGTCGCGGGTCATCGAATATTCTGTTCCGTTTTGCTCATCAACTTTGTTGAATACCACAACCGAAACACTTTGTGCGTTTGGCGTGAATAGTCTAAAATAAGTTTTGCCATCTTCAAAAAATACGCCCAGTTTTTTATCTGAGTATATTTTATCTGAAGGGGAATCTTTTACAAAACTATCACTTGTAAAAATTTCTTTTGATGTTGTTTTATCAGTAATAAACAAGTTTTCACCTAACGCATTATTTTTAGTAAAGATTGAAAAAACAATCGCAGCTAATATTATTATCGAATGTTTCATATCTCGTTTTATTTTTTTATGGTGGAATAATTTTTACCACAGCTTTTTTTATAAAGCCATGTTATAAGCATGGCTTTATAAAAAAAGC
>JAIOIM010000588.1 GCA_019912505.1 Ignavibacteriaceae bacterium | reverse complement strand
TATTAACTGTGTTGTTGTAGCTACTCCTAACAACATAACGGCACAAGCTGTAATAGACAGTTTAGAAGCCGGTAAGCATGTTTTTAGTGAAAAGCCCCCCGGAAGGAATTGTGTAGAAGTCTTAAAAATCCGTGATACATTTATTCAAAATAATCATCTTAGATTAAAGTTTGGGTTTAATCATAGAGAGCATTACAGCGTACGGGAAGCAAAAAAGATAATAAATAGTGGAAATATGGGAGGTTTAATGTGGGCACGCGGCTTCTATGGTAAAGCCGGTAGTGCCAATTTTAAAAACGAATGGCGTAGCTCAAAAGAAGAAGCCGGGGGAGGTATTCTTTTAGATCAGGGCATTCACATGGTGGATTTGCTTAATTATTTTTTTGGTGGATTTACAGAGGTTAAAAGTTTTGTGGGACAAACATTTTGGGATATACCTCTTGAAGATAACGCATTTGCAGTATTGAAAAATGATAATAATCAATATGCGGTTTTCCACTCTTCGTCAACTCAATGGAAGCATTTATTTAGATTAGAACTGTTTTTCACTGAGGGTTATATGGTATTATCAGGATTGCTGACTGGTTCCAATTCATATGGGAGGGAGACACTAATAATTGCAAAAAGAAATTTTGAGGATGCCGGTCAGCCTAATGAAGAGGAAATATATTTTAATGATGATAGAAGCTGGTTTTATGAACTGGAGGATTTTTACAAATGCGTTATAAAAGAGAAAGAGGTAACTCAAGGTTCACTTGAGGATGCAATAAAAGCCATGGAACTTGTAGAAAGAATATATGATGCAGACCCTGTTTGGCAGGCAAAGGTTAAATAAATTATTAAGGATGATAATAGATTGAAAACGCGAGTAGTAAAAGATGATTACCAAGAAATTGAAATTAGACCCAAAGAAGAGTTCGATCATTTTTTATCATTGATCAAAAGAGACATCAAGGAAATATTTAAAAGTAGAGCGGGAAATTATTTTTATTTTTGTCCGGCTTGTACAAATAAGGAGTCCGATTTCAAATTCTCAAAAAATGGTTTTGTATATCGGGAGTGTTTATTTTGCGGAACGGTTTTTATGACACCAAGACCAAATCGAGAAATGCTTCATGATTTTTTTGCTAATTCTTCCGGACTTAAATATTGGAACTCAAAAGCGTTTCAAGGTTCAGAATCAAGAAAGGAGCATGTACTTGATCCTAGAATGAGATGGATTACTGAATCATTAGATTTTGCAGATGATTCCTCTCGAACATATCTTGATTTTTATTCAAAGTATCTTCCTTTTGTTACAAAAATTTCTTCATTAAAAAATTTAAATAAGAAGGTTTCCTATAAACCAATTGAAGGTACGGCAAAAGAAATAAAAGACTTGGGCTTTGAAATAATTGATAGCTTAGGTGAGGAAAAATACTCGGTTGTTACAGCGTTTGAAGTGTTTGATAGATTTTATAATCCCCGAAAGGTTTTGGAAACGATCAAAAAAAACATGGAAACGGGAGGTCTATTATTTCTCTCAACAACATCAGCAAGCGGTTTGGATTTTCAATTTTTATTGAAAAAATCAAAGAATATTGTTCCACCTTTGCATATGAATATATTTTCGGTCGAAGGCATGATAAAAATTCTTGAGGATTTTGATTTTGAGGTTGTTGAATTAAGTACTCCGGGTTCATTGGATATTAAAATTCTTGAAGAGCAAATTGACGAAATAAGCGCACCAAAATTTTTAACTGATCTAATACAGAATAGAGATAATTATACAAAAGAGGCATTTCAAGAATTTCTACAACGAGCACGGCTAAGTTCCCACATGAGAGTACTCGCAAAAAATAAATAAGGAGAAATAATGTCAAGTTTTAATAGAAAAAAGGAGTTGGAAAATCATTTCAACGAATACAAAAAATCTTTGAATGATCTTATCGACATAATAGACATAAATATTCTTGAGCAAATAATAGCTCGTTTTATTAAAGCACATAAAGAAAATAAAACTGTTTTTGTTTGTGGAAATGGGGGGAGCGCTGCAACATCCTCACACTGGCAGGTTGATTTCGGATTTTTTGTAAGGTATTTCACAAAAAAGAGAATGAAATTTCGGAGTCTTACTGATCAAGTTCCTATGATTACGGCTATAGGAAATGATCATAGTTATGAAGATATTTTTGTTGATCAGATGATTGATAATTTTAATGAAGGTGATGTTTTAGTTGCAATTTCTGCAAGTGGTAATTCTATGAATGTTGTTAAAGCAGTTGAATATGCAAATAAAATGGGAGGGACAAGCATTGGTTTAGTTGGATTCAAGGGTGGAAAACTAAAAGA
>JAIOIM010000587.1 GCA_019912505.1 Ignavibacteriaceae bacterium | reverse complement strand
CAAAACACGGCGCTGATAGTGTTGTGAAATTTTTAAGTAAAGCCAAAGTACACGCCGAAGCAATACACGGAAACAAATCACAAAACGCACGGCAAAGAGCTTTGAATAATTTTAAGTCGAAACAAACTCGTGTTTTGGTTGCTACTGATATAGCTGCAAGAGGGATTGATATTGATGACCTTTCTCATGTAATAAATTTTGAGCTGCCTAATGTTCCCGAAACTTATATTCATAGGATTGGCAGAACCGGCAGGGCAGGTCTTGGAGGAGTGGCGCTTTCACTTTGCGATTCAGAAGAGAAAGCATACTTAAAAGATATAAACAAACTTATTTCTATACCTATTCCCATCGTAGAAGAACACCCGTTTGTGCTTATTGGGCAGGAGGTAATAAAGCCGAAGCAATCGTTTAATAAATCTTCTGTTGGAAAACCAAAATTCAAAAAAAGCGGCTCACCCGCGGGCTCAAAACCTGGACGCTGGAAAAGAAGTACACCCAAGGCATGGTCGAACAAAGGCGGTAATTGATATAAGCCTGTGTTATTTTGAATGACTAATTTAGTTGGTCAACCAAACTCTTATCAGGAAACTTCCGCTTATCACCATTCATTTTTATTAGCTCCAGAATACCTCCGGAGCTAAAAAACTCATAATCTCATCATCATATTTCTTCTAAATATCTATCGCCGTTGCGTGATAAACTTCCATGTGAATCTTTTTTATCCCTTCATCAGCAAGATATTCGTCAAACGTCATCCGTTTATCAATTATTCCCGAAGGCATAATTTCAATTATCCTGTTTGCAATTGTATGTATAAACTGGTGATCGTGCGAACTAAAAATAACTGTTCCGGGGAAAGCAATCAGACCGTTATTCAGAGCAGAGATAGCTTCCATATCAAGGTGGTTTGTAGGACCATCGAGAATTAGAACATTTGCGCCGGACAACATCATTCTTGCAAGTAAGCATCTGACCCGTTCACCACCGGAGAGCACGCCGGCTTTTTTCAAAGATTCTTCACCGCTAAAAAGCATTCTACCTAAAAATCCGCGAATGTATGTTTCATCTTTTTCTTTTGAGTATTGACGAAGCCAGTCAATCAAGTTTAAATCCACATCAAAAAACTCGGCGTTGTCTTTTGGAAAATACGCCACCTTCGTAGTTATACCCCAGGTAAAAGTTCCGGTGTCATTTTTTTCATTCTTAGTTAGAATATTAAAAAAAGTTGTCTTCATCAGGTCATTGGGTCCGACAAACGCAATCTTATCCCCTTTATCAACGTCAAACGTAAGATCGTCTAAAAGGATTCCGTCTTCATAATATTTTGTAAGGTTGCGTACTTCAAGCAAATTTGCACCTGCTTCCCTTTCGGGTTTAAATATTATATAAGGCATTCTGCGTGATGAAGGTTTTATATCTTCAAGCGTAAGGTTTTCAAGTTGTTTTTTTCTTGAAGTTGCTTGTTTAGATTTTGAAGCGTTTGCACTGAACCTTGAAATAAATTCTTGAAGCTCTGCCCTTTTTGCCTCAATTTTTTTATTTGAATCCTTTGCCTGCTTTGACGCAAGCTGACTGCTTTCCAACCAAAAATCATAGTTGCCTGTGTACATCTGTATTTTTCCGAAATCAATATCGGCGATGTGTGTGCACACCTGGTTTAGAAAATGTCTATCATGCGAAATAACAATTACAGTGTTTTTAAATTTTTCTAAAAAATCTTCAAGCCACCCGATTGAGATAATATCGAGATGATTTGTCGGCTCATCAAGCAGCAATATATCTGGGTTGCCGAACAAAGCCTGAGCTAAAAGCACTTTTACTTTTTCATTACCCGATAAATCCTTCATCAGCTTTGTATGCTGCTCGTCTGATATTCCCAAACCGGTTAGTAGTTCGGCGGCTTCCGATTCTGCTTCCCATCCGAAAAGCTCCGCAAAATCGCCCTCAAGTTCGGAGGCTCGCATTCCATCCTCGTCGTTGAAATCAGCCTTTGCGTAAAGTTCATCCCGCTCTTCCATAATTGCAAAAAGTTTTTGATGACCCATTATTACGGTTTTAATTACCTGGTATTCATCATACTCAAACTGGTCTTGTTTTAATGTTGCCAGGCGGCTTCCTGGTGTAATAATAATATCGCCCGAACTTTGTTCTATTTCGCCGGAAAGTATTTTTATAAATGTTGATTTTCCCGAACCGTTAGCGCCGATTATGCCATAACAGTTTCCCGGAGTAAATTTCAAATTTACTTCGTCAAATAAAATTCTTTTACCAAATCTTAGCGATATATTGCTTGTACTTATCATTTATTCCATAGTATAATTT
>JAIOIM010000062.1 GCA_019912505.1 Ignavibacteriaceae bacterium | reverse complement strand
TTTTTTAACTTTATAAAAAATTCCGCATCGTTGGATGGAGTTATTAAAAATCCATCATAACCGTCTGTTATTATTTCTTTCGGTCCGCCTACATCGGCAGCGAGAACAATTTTACCGAAAGCCATAGCTTCCAGCACAGTAAATGAAAATGACTCTGCTATTTTAGAATAATTTACAACAATATCAATATCAGAATAAATTTTTTCTTTCGATTTTTCAAATCCGCAAAAACAAATATTCTCTGATACTCCCATTTTATCTATCAGCGCTTTGAGTTCATTTTCATAGACGAGCGAATCAGGCTCACTTGTTCTTACGGTGCCATAGATACGAAGCTGCACGTTTTTATTAATCTCTAAAATTTTGTGCAGAGCAGTAATAACTGTTTCAATTGCTTTTACTCTAATTATACTGCCGACAATTCCGATCTTAACAACATCGTCCTGTCTTTTCTCAACGCGGTTTATTGCAGGCAATTTTATTGCATGACGAATAGTAACTATATTATTTTTAATTCGATCTTTTAAGACACCTCTAATATTATCTTCTACAGAATAAGAAACACAAACAAATTTATAAACAAAACGATTTAATAAACGCAAAATTTTTTCTTCAACCGATTGCTCCTGATAAATAAGATGCTGAATTGCCAACAGCTTTTTAAAAGTAAGCAATGAAGTCGGCAGAAAATAAAGCGCCGCGAAATTACCGTTTGCCAAAATAAAAGAAGGTTTGTTGTTTATAATAATACGAATTAAAGCAACAGTTGAAAAAGCAATGCGGCGCATCGCATTTAGTTTGGAAGCTAACGTCCATTTGTTTTGGCTGCGAAACAATTTCTTTAGGCTGTTAACCTGGACGACATCAACATCGCTTCGATTGAAAGTATTAAACGATTCACCCGGCGGTGATGCAATGATAAATTGATAGCCCGTTAAATTTTCAAATAGCCGCAATAAAAATTCTTCGCCGCCTCCCCAGCTATCGGCAACTGAGACAACCAATATCTTCCTTTTTTTCTCCGAAGTTTTTATTTCGCCGGAAGAATAATCGATTGCATCAAAAAGCGATAAAAATTTAACCCATGTATAATTCAGGAAGTGTATAAAATTTCGTGCAAGGCGGATTGCTATATTTTTATTGCGGTAAAATTTGTAGGGCGGAAGGTTTAAGTTTCTTTTTTTTGCAAGATACTCAAGCCGGTTTTTTTTCGTTTCCCAATCAGAGGAAAACTGTGACTCATGGATTCTGTAGTAAGTAAATACTCTATTTATAAAACCGTAATTGCCATATTCCCCAAGGCGTATCCAAAGGTCGTAGTCTTCAATTTTAAGTTCGGGGTCTTCATCAAAACCGCCCGCTTTTTTCAGCATATCACTTCTAACTAAAACTGTCGAAAGTGGAATTGGGTTACCTTTGGTTAAAAGCTCAGTTAAATTTTTTGCTGCTTTCCAGGGTAGAGGTAAAAGTTCGTAGTTGGGTGAAAAGACATTTACCGCACCGAATGTAATATTCATCGCGTAACAAAGAACATCGTCTGAATTATTTGATAAATGCTCAACCTGTTTTTTAATTTTCTTACTCGTCCACTTATCATCTGCGTCGAGAAAAGCAATATACTCCCCTGTTGATTTATTTATACCGAAATTACGAACAACCGAAGGCAGACCTGAATGTTCTATCTGATAAAATTGTATTGCGGTGAAACGAGATTGTAAATTAAGCGCTATCCGTCTCGTTTCATCGGCGGAACCGTCATCAACAATGATGATCTCCAAATTTGTGTAGCTCTGCGCGGCAACCGACATAACAGCTTCTTCTATATATTTCTCCGAGTTATACGAAGTAATTATTACAGAGACTAAAGGATTAATATTATCGCTCTTCATTTATTTTTTTGTTAACTCAAAAATACCGCAGCCGTAGTTGCATCCAAAATTATTAACTGCCTCTCCACTATTTATATCAACACTTTCGAACAATCTGTTTTTATCATCAATAAAAGCAAAGCTGTTTATAACAAAATCAGTTTCTAAAAATTTTTGAAGATACTTTACAGCAAAAACTCTATGTGCGTTAAACTCAACACGCTGCGGACCTATAGGTACAGAGAAATAAAATTTACCGCCGGGTTTTATTAGTTTAGTTATGTTTGATAAACCTTTTAGATAACCATCCGCATCAACAGGATCGCCGTAACGTCCCAATCCAAAATGCTCGATGGCGTGGAGGCAGGAAAGTGAATCGGTATAATGATGAAATTCAGATTCATCCGCCATCAAATTTGCCTGAACAAATTTTACATTGCTAATTGAGTTATTGAGTTTGCGAATATCAAAAACTTCAACTTCACGAAATACTGCAAGGTGGGTTATCAAACCATCAATTCTAGATCCTACGTCAATATGTTTTTCCGGTTTTGCCTTAAATATTTTTTTTGCGACGTACAAATCCTGATGTGTATAATGCTGCTGCACCGTTCCGGCGTCATAATAACGATCGGCAAGGTTGGGATAATAACCACTTATTAAAAAGTTACTGCCGGGTTTAATTCCTTTTTTAAATAAAAATAAATCGTTAAAAAAAGGGATGATTCCTTTTATGGCATGAAAGGTCTTCTTCGGATAAAATCCGAATACATTAGCAAGGTTGTGCAGTTGAGATAATAATTTATTTTTCATCCGGCGGTAACAATATCGATTAATTTCTTCATATAGTTTTGCGAAGTATGGCTGCTCAAAGAACGTTGGTAGCCTTGCTCTGCAATTTTACTGCGCAGCGGCTCGTTCATTAAATAAAATTTTATCAAACCCGGCAGCGATGAAACATTATCAAACACGGCAATTTCCTTTTCAATTTCATAAACCATGTTTAAACCCGGCACAAAGTAACTCAATTGGAATCCGCCGCAGCCGTTGATTTCATAATGTCGTCCTTTTACTTGCTCTCGTGTTTTTTTATTTAGAATAAGCTGCTTTATTGCTTTTGGTGAATTTATGGCGGAAGCAAGATAACGCACATCGGTAAAAACAGCGTTTGATAAGTTTAAATTTATTTTACTCCGGTTAAAAACATTTACCATTTCTTCCTGAGTAATCCATGGAGAATTTTTATCCCAAAATCTTCCGTAAACTTTTACTTCTATTCCATCTTTTTTTAATTGATCTATCACCCACTTGCGGTAGGGGTTATATGCGCCGATAAAACTGACATCGATATTTTTATCGACATTCAACTTTTTATAAATATTTTTATTAAAACCAAACGGCATGTATATTGCTTTATCTATTTTTTCAAACAGATAAGTCTGGTGCATGTAATAATCAGGGGTTGTAAAAAAATCAAAATAATTTATCCAATGGCGTACAAATTTTTGCCGCCACGGATCATCAAAAAAATAGGAGACTGTTTTTGTGTATTTTCTTATCTCGTTAAGAGTGGCTTCATCAAATTCATTTTCAAAAAGGCAGAAAACAGCAAATTCTGGTTTTTCAGTTTTAATAAATTCCAATAATTTTTTGTTCATCTCAGGTTTACCGCTGCGGTTGCACTCGTCATAAAAATCGAACAGTACAATGCTATCTTCTCCCAATTCATCTATTAAAGGAAGAAAAACATTATAGTACTCGTAAGAGTAGCCTCTCGATTTATCACCGTAATCATATTGCATCATAACGGCAGCGCATTTCATAAACTTATATTCCTATCTGCATTATTATCAT
>JAIOIM010000586.1 GCA_019912505.1 Ignavibacteriaceae bacterium | reverse complement strand
TTATAACCCTTATATAGAATCAGTCGGTGATGAAAATCCGTTGAAAGTGATGGTTGAGCAGGCGCGTGAATATGCGGCACTATTTGATTATTTGAGTGAAGAAACAGCGGAGAAAAGTTATGCAGAAGGAAAGTGGAGTGTAAAAGAATTGCTCGGGCATATTGTTGACACCGAAAGAATAATGTCGTACCGCGCATTATCAATTGCAAGAGGTGAAACCCAATCATTGCCCGGTTATGACCATGATGATTATGTTTTAAATGGAAAGTTTAACAACCGGAGTATTAAAAGTTTGGTTGAAGAATTTATAAAACTTAGAGAAGCTAATATAATTTTATTCGATTCATTTGATACAGAAACTTTGCAGAAAACAGGGACGGCAAGTAATAACAAAGTATCAGTTAGAGCATTAATATATATTATTGCCGGGCATGCAGCGCATCATATAAATGTGTTTAAACAAAAGTATCAGCCGGTAATCTGATTACATGTAGGAAGAAATTTCTTTTATTATTTTGTCAGTGGCTCCAAGATTTTCCTGAACATAATTGAATGATATATTCCCTTTTTCTTTCCTCACATTTTCATTGCTGAACAAAATACGGAGTTGTTTAAAAGCATCCCGTTTGTTTTTTATTAAAATGCCTCCGCCTCGTTTTAGCAGTTCACGGGTTTCCTGGGAGTTGTCAATCTTCGGACCGAACAACACCGGAATTCCATAAACAGCGGCTTCAAGAACATTGTGTATACCCTGTTTAAAACTTCCCCCAACAAACGCAGCATGTGCGTATGTATAAAGCGTTAATAATATTCCGATAGAGTCCACAATTATTATATGCTCCCCCATATAGTTATTCATTGATGAAAACCGAATAGTAGCGAGTTCACCAGTAAACTCATGTTCAATTTTTTCGAGGTGTAATACTGTCGGCTCGTGTGGTGCAATTATTAATAAAACATCTTTATCGAAGCGGGCAAGTTTCTTAAAGGCAGGGATTAAAACTTCTTCGTCCTGCTCCCATGCACTGACAACGACGAATATTTTTTTATCTTTTAATAAATCATCTTTTATTAAATTCATTCCGTGCGCTAAACTGCTTCTTTGGTAAACCCTGTCAAAGCGAGTATCCCCAACTGCAGTTACCTGCTCATCGGTGCAGCCGAAATCTTTAAATCCTTTTTCATCTTCCGTGGAAACAGTTAAAATTCTTGTAAAATCTTTGAACAAGAGCCGGTGAAAGTTTTTAATAATCGGAATCTTTCGGGGCGAACTTTTTTTCATTGTAGCGTCAACAAGGAAGTATGGAATATTCGCTTTTTTCATTTCCCAAATATGATTCGGCCAGATATCGTATCGCATAAGTATTGCAACATCCGGGCGAACTATGCTAATAAATTTTTTTGACTGTGAAACCGAATCGAACGGGATGTATGAGACTATATCGGCATAAGGATATTTTCGAGAGTTGTCATACCCGGAAGGAGAGAAGAAAGTAACCAATACGTTTATATTAAAGTCTTTTTTTAGTTTCTCAAGTATAGGTTTTGCCTGCTCAAACTCGCCAAGTGAAGATGAATGAAACCAGATAAGCTTTTTATTTTTATCGAGATTAGCCGCAGTTAATAATAAATCTTCAAATAACCTTTTTCTGCCAGCTACGCCACGTTTTATTTTTGAATTAAATAAACCGGCAATCTTTATTAATAAAAATAATGCCGGTACAATTATTACGTTATATATTAAATACCAAATTGATTTCATTATGATTCTAAAAGTTCGACGATATTTTTGTAAGCAAGCTGCGGGGTTAATTGAAGCATACACTTAAAATGACCTTTTGGACAGCTTGCCCTGCCTATGTGTGAACAAGGTCTGCAAGATAAAGAATTGTTTTCTAAAATTAAATTTTTGTTTTTGTAAGGGGTAAAACCAAATTCTTTTACAGTTGAGCCAAAAAAAACAATCACAGGTATTTTAACAGCGCAGGCGGCGTGCATCAAACCCGAATCATTGCATACAACTAATTTACACATTTGCATATCTGCGGCAATTTGTAAAATATCATCATCACCGCATAAAGATAAAGAGTTGGTAATTGCCGAGTGAAGCTCACTGCAAATAACTTTATCGCTTTTACCGCCGAATAAAACTATTCGATAACCAGCTTTTGATAAAATATTGCCGAGTTCAATAAAATATTCTTTTGGCCACATTTTTGTAAAATGACGCGAACCGGGACAGAAGCCAATAAGGTTATTATTTGCTTCAAGTTTTTTGTTCGGCATTTTATTGCCGAATAGATCAAGACCGCCGGGATCTAATTTAAAACCGGGAATAGTCTCGGCATATCTTAATGGTATTTGCGGTTCATCTTTTAACATATTTATTTTAAATTTTACGAGTAAAAACTTCAAAATAGTTCTTTTATTAAAAACTGTTTTGCGTCCGTTTAATTTTTTTATCAAGGAAGATGAACGAAAATTATTTTGAAGATCAACTATTAGATCGTAATTGTTCTCGTACAGGTCTATCGCAAATTGTAAGAGTTTATCCTTTTGACTCGGCAGGGTATATAGCTTATTGATGTAAGGATTGTTTACCAAAATATCTTTATAACTTTCTTTAACCACAAAATCAATAATCAGATTTGGAAATTGTTTTTTTAGAGATCGGATAAACGGTGAAGTTAGAAGCACATCGCCGAGCGAACTAAAACGAACAATTAGTATCTTTTTTATTGCACCCATTTGAATGGCATGAAGAATATTTTGATTTTGGTTTTTCAATAAACAGTGTTAAATAGTGTTAAATAGTAAAAAATTCTTTCGGAAAAATAGATAAAACTTATGAAATGTTAAAAATTATCAAACCATATTTAACAATAATTTCAAATTAAGTTGCTCTTTTGAGTAAGCGGTATTATTTTTAGCTAATTAAATTAGGAATAAAAATGACAACATTACCGCCGGCGGGAGTAAAAAAATTTCCCGAAGATTCATTAGAAAAAAAAGTTTACGGAATAGTTGAAGAATTAAACGAATACCTTCCGGTAGTAAACGACCGTAACAGAATGGGTTTTTCACTTTTTAAATTCATGAGGGGAGAAGGCGATGAACCGGAGATTCTTGTAAAATCTTTGAAGCTTACAATAAAAGGAATATCGCCGGAAGAACTTGCTAAACTAATAAAAGCAGAAGTAGATAAAATAAAAAATTAAAGTTTTATCAATTTAAAAAAGCTGTCTTATAAGAGGAGATTATTTAGGGAAATACCTCATTGGCTTTTAAGACAGCCTTATAAGCTTTTCTACACACAGATTTTTTGTCCCTACAAATTTAGCTACTCTTCTCTTGCTAAAAATTCTTCAACAAGTTTCACATCGTATTCACTTCCAATAAAAATAGGCATACGCTGGTGGAGTTTTTCAGGTTTTATTTCTAATATTCTTTCCTTACCGTTCGAGGCTCTTCCGCCGGCAGCTTCAACAATAAATGCCATTGGGTTGCACTCGTACATCAAACGAAGTTTTCCGTTCGGGTTCCGTGAATCAGCAGGGTACATAAAAATACCGCCGTACAACAAATTGCGATGAATATCCGCAACCATAGAGCCGATGTAGCGGGATGAAAAAGGACGATTGTCCTCTTTGTGTTCCTCTTGAAGAAATTTTATATATTTTTTTAGACCCGGATGCCAGTATAAGTAATTACCTTCATTGATTGAATATATGTGTGCTCTTTTGGGTATTTGGATATTTTCATGCGAAAGAAGAAACTCGCCGAAAGCCGGATCAAGCGTAAAACCATGCACACCGTGCTCGGCTGTATAAACCAACATTGTGCTGGAACCATAAACTACATAACCTGCAGCTACCTGTTTAAAACCTGGTTGAATCATGTCATCCATTGTACCCGGTTTTCCATCGGGAGAAACACGTTTATAAATTGAAAAAATTGTGCCGATACTTATATTTACATCTATGTTCGATGAGCCGTCAAGCGGATCAAATAACATTACATATTTACCGATGTTATGGTACGGTGGAATATGTATTAATCCTTCTTCTTCCTCGGATGCCATAGCGCAGAGATGCCCGCCGTGGTCCATTGCTTTTACGAGCACTTCGTGTGCAAACATATCCAGCTTTTTTACCTTTTCGCCATGAACATTAGCTTCACCGGTAAAACCGAGAATATCCACAAGCCCTGCCTTATTAACCTCAAGCGATATAATCTTTGCCGCAAGAGATAAATCGTGGAGCAGTTTTGATAGCTCACCGGTAGCTTCCGGGTGCAGTTTTTCCTGTTCAATAATAAAGCGCGCAAGCGTCATAAAACGAGTTTTAGACATTACATTCTCCCAAATTGTTTGTTGAATAATTTTTATAAAAATTAAAGGCGGATAGTAAATAAACTACCTGAATTTTGTTACTGATAAGTTTAAAAAATGGGGATAAAAGTGAAATGAGTAGAAAAAAGATAAGTTGCTTAATCATACAAAAGTTATATTTTATTTGCTGAAAATTTTATAGAAAATATCGAATGCGATAATAGAGTCGCTGTAACGAAATATGCTAATGCAGTATCGGCAAAATTTTACAAATATGCAACGCTGTTTATAAAACTAAACTAATATTTTATGGCGTGCGCTTTAACTCCTGATCTTTGTACTGCAACTGATATAATTTAAAATAAATACCTCGTTTGGCAAGTAATTCCTGATGGTTGCCGGTTTCCCTAATTTCTCCTTTGTGCATTACTATTATTTTATCGGCACTTTGTATTGTCGATAATCTGTGCGCTATTACAATTGCGGTTCTTCCAACTAATAGTTTTTCAATAGCCGTTTGAATAAGCAGCTCCGTTTCCGTATCCACACTTGAAGTAGCTTCATCAAGTATTAAAATTTGCGGATCGTAAGCCAGCGCGCGCGCGAATGATATTAGCTGCTTTTGTCCCACACTGAGTGTTGCGCCCCGTTCTTTTACTACTTCATCGTATTTATCGGGAAGAACATTTATAAATTTGTCGGCGCCGACAGTACTGGCTGCCTGCCTTAATTTATCAAGAGGTATCTCATCGTTCGACATGCTGATGTTTGATTTTATATCCCCTGAAAATAAAAATACATCCTGCAGCACCACCGAAATATGTTTTCTCAAATCCCGCTTATCAAGCCTCCGAATGTCAATTCCGTCAACAAGAATTGAACCTTTCTGAATATCATAAAATCTTGTTAAGATATTTATTATACTCGTTTTTCCGGCACCGGTATGCCCCACTATCGCAACCGTTTCACCAGGTTTTATTTTGAATGAAATATTTTTTAAAACATATTCATCCTCGGTATAAGCAAACCAAACGTCTTTAAACTCTATTTCGCCATTTGTTCTTTCAAACTTTACAGGGTTTTCGGGGTTTGCAATAAATGTATCGCTATCCAATAATTTAAATATTCTTTCGGATGATGCCATAGCGGTTTGCATGATGTTATATTTTTCTGAAAGGTCGCGGATAGGTCTAAAAAACATTTCAGTATATTGAAGAAAAGCAAACAGCACACCAATTGTGAGTGAACTTTGTACCACTTCGCCGCCGCCATACCAGATAATCATAGCAATGGCAATTGAACTTATTAACTCCACGGAGGGGAAAAAAATAGCGTAATAAAAAATAGAACGAATATTCGCATCCCGGTGATCGGCGTTTATTCTGGCATATTTTTTTTCTTCGGTAGCTTCTTTTCTAAAAATCTGGACTACATTCATTCCGGTTATATGTTCCTGCATATAACTATTCAAGCGCGCAAGATGGAGGCGGACGTCCCTGTAAGTTCCTCTCACTTTTTTTCTAAAGAGAAATGTGCCGTAAATTAATATGGGCAGTACTGCCAGAGTAACTAGAGATAGTTTTACATCCATAAAAAACATAAAACCCAGTATCCATAGGATTGTAAAAACATCACTAAATACCATTACAATGCCGGATGAAAAAAGCTGGTTTAGTGATTCAACATCATTTGTAACGCGGGTAACCAATCTACCGATTGGTGTTTTGTCAAAAAATTTAAGCGCAAGTTTTTGTGTATGCGAAAAAAGCTGCATGCGTAAATCGTATATAGTTTTTTGCCCAAGGTACTGCGTGTAATAAGTTAAAAAATATTGAATAACAGATTGAAGAAGTAGTGCTGCAAAAATTAAAACCGAAACCATCATCAAACCGTGATAATCCGATTTCGCGATATATTCATCAACAGCTACTTTGCTTAAATATGGACGTACCGGACCGAGCGCGGCAACAACAATATTTAAAAGTATAGCAAAAACAACATACTTTTTATACGGCTTTATATAACCGAGCAGCCGTTTCATCAAACGGGCATCGTAGGCTTTCCCGAGTATTTCTTCATCGCTCTTATAGTCATTCGACATAAATTCTAAACAATCTTTTGTTTTATAAACTTAAACATTTTTTTGTGTTTCCGGTCTGCATGATTAATTCAACTCTTCCAACTCTTTTTCGAGCAGTTGCTTAAAATGCAGATCGGCATAAATACCCGCTTTTGAAATCAACTGCTGGTGCGTTCCTTCTTCTCTAATTTTTCCATCGGAAAGCACTATTATTTTATCCGCGTCCTTCACCGTAGATACCCTATGACTTATAATTATACTTGTTCTTCCTTTCATAAATCTTTTTAGGTTTTTTAGAATTTCTTCTTCGGTATTGGTATCAATTGCGGAAAACGAATCATCAAGAATTAAAATTTTCGGATCGATAATTAACGCCCTTGCAACCGATGCTCGTTGTTTTTGCCCGCCTGAAAGTGTGATGCCTCTTTCACCCATTATTGTTTCATATCCTTTTGGAAAC
>JAIOIM010000585.1 GCA_019912505.1 Ignavibacteriaceae bacterium | reverse complement strand
ACATTGCAAGGTACTAATGCGGCTAAAGCCGGATTTTTGTTTTTGCTTTTTATTCCGTCAGTTGAAACTGACGGCAATGGGAAAAGATAGAGTCCCTCAAACGGTTTCACCTGTGCGTGTGGCGTAACGGTTTACAACCTTATTAGAATAGACTCAATTAATGATGAATCCATTACAAAATATTTTCGTACAAATAACAATTTTTTTGAAAAATGCATTATTGTTTAACAAGTATCAATTTTGTATTATTATCCCTCAATTTTATGTGCAAAAGTAAAGGACTGAATTTTTGATGAGCGACAATGAGAATAATAAATATTGGGCACTGATACTCGGAGCGTCTTCCGGCTTCGGTGAGGCTACCGCTTTAAAACTTGCTGAAGACGGATTTAATATAATTGGTATTCACCTCGATCGTCAGGCAACTATGCCTAATGTTGAACGGATTGTTCAAAAAATAAAAGCATCCGGCAGACAAGCAAAATTTTATAACGTAAATGCAGCCGATGCTGTGAAACGAAAAGAAATAGTGGATGAATTTAAAAAAGAGTTTGATGGCAAACAGGTTATTAAAGTGCTTATGCACTCGCTTGCGTTTGGTACTTTAAAACCATTTGTGTCTAATGAAAATGAAACAGCCATCAACAGAGCCCAGATGGAAATGACGCTTGATGTTATGGCGCATTCACTTGTATATTGGACTCAGAGCCTTATTGCTAACAATCTGCTTACAGACAAAGCAAGAATTTTTGCTATGACGAGTTCAGGAAGCCACGCGGCAATACCATATTACGGCGCTGTTTCGGCTGCTAAAGCTGCGCTCGAGTCACATGTTCGTCAGCTTGCTGTTGAGCTTGGTTATAAAAACGTAAGCGTTAACTCAATAATGGCAGGCGTTACAGATACACCGGCACTAAGAAAAATTCCGGGCAACGCAGCTATGATTGAAGTTGCCAAAAGAAAAAATCCGCATGGCAGATTAACTTCGCCTAACGATGTTGCAAAAATAATTTCTCTTTTATGCAAAGACGGCGGCGAGTGGATATCCGGCGGTTTAATACATGCCGATGGCGGTGAAGATGTTGTAAAT
>JAIOIM010000584.1 GCA_019912505.1 Ignavibacteriaceae bacterium | reverse complement strand
GCCGTGTTGAGCGATGCAAAAATATAATTGCGGTCATACTCATTATTATTTGAACTGAAAATTCCTTTTACCACATATTTCTGCATCATCGGCAGAGCAAATTGCGTTATAGATTTTTCAATTCCGGCAGGAGAAATTATTGTTATAGTGTCGCCGGTAATCGTCTCTAATCGGTCTGCCAATGCAAGCCCCAATAATATGCCCGGTGTTTTTTCGTTTTCGTTAAAACCATAGGAACCGAACATTATATTTTCTTTTATACCGTAAATGTTTTCTGCTGCATTTGCATCAAGACCTTTTAAAGTTATTACTTCCATTTCATCACCCCTAACAGCAAGCACGCGCCCGCTTACAAACGGGGAGTAACCTTTTATATTCTGCAATTTATTTATAGCAGATAAAGCTTCATCTCTAAGCTCATCTTGCTGGGCACTTAATATTTCAACCCGAACATGGGGATCGAAGGTTACAAGAAATGATTTTACAAGGCTGCCGAAACCGTTAAAAACAGAAAGCACAACAATTAATGCCGCAACACCTATTGTAATACCCAGAACTGAAATAATTGAAATAATAGTTATAAAATTAATTTTGTGTTTTGAGATTAAATAACGCCGTGCAATAAATCGTTCGAATATCATCAGCTGAACCTCAAAGCGGTAACAGGATTTATGCGCGCTGCAATATAACTTGGAATAATAGAAACAAATAAACTAAGTATAAATGTAAGCGCAGATACAATTAAAAATAATTCGGGTTTAATTGATACGGGAACCGAGGACATAAAATATACAGTCGAGGGAATTGAAATTATTTTATACTCAAGCTGTAAATAAGTTAGAATAAACGCCGTTACATTTCCTATAAAAATTCCGATAACCGCGAGAAAAGCACCCTGATAAACAAAGATTGCAATTATCTGTCTTCTTGTTGCCCCGAGAGATTTTAATGTTCCTATTGCTTGAGTTTTTTCAAGAACAATCATCAGCAGTGTGCCTATGATATTAAATACCGCAACAATACTTATTAAAGCCAGAATCAAGGGTATCGGTTCTTTTTGCAGCTCAATCCAGGTAAATATATTACGGTGAGTTTGATATATTGACCGCACGGAATATGGGTAGCGAAGCTGATTTGATATAACTTTTGTAAGACTATCAATTTTGGATATGTCGTTTAGTTTTATATCATAGCCTGAAATCTTATCCCCCATATCAAACAATTTTTGTGCGGTGTGGAGATCGGTATAAGCTATTAAATCATCGTACTCCGCCATGCCGCTTTCGAATATACCGGTGATTTTGAATTTTTGGATGTTAGGCAGATTTTCAAAAGAGGGGAGCTTCTCATTTTTCAAAACAAAAACGGTTACAATATCACCGACTTTTACAAGCAGTTTGTTTGCAAGCTTTCTCCCCATAATTATACCGGGGATGTCGCTGCTTTCAAAACTAAATTTTCCCTCGACAATGTTTTGCCTTACGTTGATAGCTTTATTGTCGGGAAGTATCCCTTTTATATTAACGCCTTCTTTTGTAGTTCGTGTGCCGATAATACCAAGCTTCGATACATACGGGTTTATCGCCGCTGCATTGGGGTAAAGCAAATCATCAATCTGAGGCTGATATTCTAAATAAGAAGGTAATGTATTGCGGAAAGAAAATACCTGTATGTGAGAATCAAAATCGATAATTTTATTTGTAATGGTTTTTTCAAATCCATC
This sequence comes from Ignavibacteriaceae bacterium, assembly GCA_019912505.1. Lineage (GTDB taxonomy): Bacteria > Bacteroidota > Ignavibacteria > Ignavibacteriales > Ignavibacteriaceae > CG2-30-36-16. Next base: position 1,366 of record JAIOIM010000584.1, on the reverse strand, counting down.
TAATACGCTAAGCGCAATTATTAAAGTTGCAACTCCCAGCGCTATTCCTGCTATCGAAAAACCGGATATAAAATTTATAAATCTTGAATCCTTTTTTGAAAGCGTATATTTTTTTGATAAATAAAAAGAAAATGACATCATTACATTATAATTATTCAAAACAAATTTAGTTAAGAAATAAAAGAGATGAAAATTTTCTTCCGATGTTAAGATGAGCTAAAAAACACCCATATTTTTTTTTTAAGTATAAACTGTTTGCGTTGAAATGTTTTGAACAAAAGACTAAAAAAAGATACTTACCAGCAAAGCACTAAAATTTGTGTATAAAATGTTCCGACATGATAAAAAATCTTTAAAAATTAAAAAGTATGAAATACGCTTAAAATCTTGACTTTATAAACCATATTAGCCATATTTGGCGGTAATGAGGAAAGAAATTATATTTGTCACTACCCGCAAAAATGAAATAAGGATATCCGCCTTTGGATTAGAAAACATTCAAACATCTCCTTGTTTAATATTTGTGCATGGTTTTAAAGGATTTAAAGATTGGGGCTTTGGTCCTTATATTGGAGAATACTTTGCAGACAACGGGTTCTTTGCAATAACATTTAATTTTTCGCACAACGGAGTCGGCAAGTCGTTAACCGAGTTTGATGAGTTAGAAAAATTTTCTGAGAATACTTTTTCACTCGAAATAAGTGAGCTTTCTGAAATGATAGATGCTTACAAGAATGGTTTTTTCGGAACTACCTCAAACAGCAATATTGGATTAGTTGGTCATAGCCGTGGAGGCGCAATTGCTTTACTAACGGCTGCGGGTAAAATGGAAGTCGATGCAGTAGCTGTCTGGTCATCGGTTTCAAAACTAGATCGGTATTCTGAGCGTCAGAAAGATAACTGGAGAAAAAAGGGCGCTTTTGAAGTTATGAATATGCGCACAAAACAAACGATGAGGCTTAACAAAACTCTGTTAGACGACATTGAAAAAAATAGTGAAACAACTTTGAATATACAGCATGCTGTTTCTAAATTAAACCGACCTCTTTTATTGATTCACGGCGAACAGGACTTAGCCGTACCTGTTGATGAAGGTGCTCAATTGTATGAATGGTCTGATAAATCATTATCCAGGTTTACAACTATTCCGGCTGCCGGTCATACTTTTGATGTAAAACATCCTTTTGAAGGAAGCAACAAAAAATTTGATACAGTTTTAAACTCAACAAAAGAATTTTTTAATAAAATATTTATATAAGGAATTAAAGCAAATGAAAGAATTTGTTCTGAACAACAAAATAGCATCCACCCTTGCCGCCATTTTTTCTTCAACCATAGTAAGAATATTTTCGTTTTCTATATTAAC
>JAIOIM010000583.1 GCA_019912505.1 Ignavibacteriaceae bacterium | reverse complement strand
CTTATCGGTTGCTGCAAGTATATCGAATAATTTCAAACACTATTCAAATGCTGAAAAAGTAAAGATCGTTTTTTTTAACTCTCTTGCCCACCCTGATTATGGCTATAACCGGATGCCGGGGATGCAGCAAAAATCAGAAGTATTTGATTCCGCTTTACGAAGCATAGAACTTAATTATTCTCCCGATATTATTTTGATAGCCTGCAATACACTATCCGTAGTTTTTCCATCTACAAGATTTTCAAAATATTCTAATATTCCGGTTATCGGAATTGTTGAATTTGGTATAAACTTAATGGCTGAAAAACTAAACGAGGACAAACACGCCTCAGTGATAATACTTGGAACAGAAACTACAATAAAAGCTGGTTCGCATAAAAATGGATTGATTGCTCTCGGAATTAATGAAGATAGAATTATTACCCAATCGTGTAAAAATTTGGAATCAGTTATTCAGACCGATCCAAATTCAAAAGAAACCGGATTGCTTATTGAAAAGTATATCGATCAAGCGCTCATTAAATATCCCCGCAACGGCGGGGTGGTTTATGTAGCGTTATGCTGTACACATTATGGTTACAGCATCCCGATTTTTAATAAGGTTCTTTCAAAAAAAGATATTGAGTATTCTATAATTAACCCGAATGAATCAATGTCGGACTTTTTTTTAACCGGTGAAAAAACCACATCCGGCGGGAAATGTGAAATCGGAGCAACGGTTGTTTCGATGTGCGCGATAAAAAACTTAGATATGAAAAATATTGGGAGATGTATTAATAACATTTCTCCCGATTTTTATGAGGCACTAAAAACCTATGAGCATAACAGTACACTTTTTGAAGTGAACCTGCGCTTCTGATAATATATAACGGGGATTTGATAAAGCTTTGTTCCGCTAATAGCGAGGCGTACATCAAGTTAAATTTGCAGCCACTTTGTAAGAAGGTAACGGTTGTGGTCTTTGTAGCCCATCCTCCTGTACAAATCTTGAGCTTTTGTATTTATCCTGTTAACTTCAAGATGAAGTGCATAAATTTTTTCTTCCCGGCATAAGTTCTCTATAAACTTCAATAGCCTGCTGCCAATACCTTTGCCCCGAAAATTTTCGCGAACGTATATTTCATCAATAAGTGCGTCCCTGCCAAAAAATTCAAGACTAAAACCGAACGTAACAACCGAATAGCCGACAAATTCATCATCATATTTTATTAAAAAAATACGTCCCAGCTCACGATTGCCGAGCATTAGAGCCACAGCTTTTGTAAGTTTTTCTTCATAAAATTTTATTTGTTCCAGATCATAAAATTCTTTCATCAGCGTTAAAAGCACTCCGAGCATTTCGGTTGAAGCAAGCATAAAATCGTATTTCATTATTTTCCGCCTTCCTAAAATTGTTATTCTGCAGGTCAGGTTTTTACTATCCTATTATCAGCCACAATTTAAAATATTAGCCGAATAATTTTTTGCTGCCATATAAGGATTGGTAAAAATATAAAATTTATGGTGTTATGCAAATAGTGGGGATGAGTTGTAATGTCAGTCGTTAGAAAAGAACCGTTTATTGTTCTTCTACAGATATATTTACTTTTGAAAATAACTTATTTAATGGTAATTTTCGTTTAAACATTATTCCAAGTGAGATTATTTTTATGATAAGTTGGACAGAAACACAACAACAATTTCAAAAAAAATTAGGTGATACATTAAGCAAACTTTCAACTTCATTTATGGATTTGAATACAGATTTAAAAACCACAGGAGCTTCCCCCGAAGTACTAAAAAAAGTTGAAAAAATATTTAAACAATTGATGGAGTCAAACCAAAGCTTAACATCCGAAATGAATAAGCTGTGGGATCATCTACAAAAATTAGAAACAAACTTTGAGCAGTTAAAAGAAGAAAAAAGAAAACTTGAGGTTTTATACTCATCCGGCATTTTATTCACATCGGAAACTGAGATGAAAGCATTGATGGAAATTGCCATTAATACTGTTGTGAAGGAACTAAAAGCAGACGCCGGATTTATAATACTTGCAAACGAAAAAGGTGAGACAGATTCTGTTTTTGCAAAAAATATGAAACCGGATGAATCGCCCGAAGCAATGGAAATGAGCACCACAGTTATACGGAATACAATTAATGCTTCTGCGCCGCAGCAATTTACCCCCGGCGCAATTGACGAACGAGCTTCATCGGAAAGTATAATTCGGCTCGGTATTTCGGCGGTATTGTGTGTCCCTTTAACTTCGGGCAGTAAAGTTCTCGGGGCGGTATATATTGACAGGCGAAATAAAGAAAATGCTTTCCGCGATTATGATCTTGTTTTCCTTTTATCCTTTGCAAAACAAATTGTGCGCGGATTAGAAATATCCCTCGAAATTTCTTCGCTCGAAAGGAAACTTCTTTCCGAGGCAATAATAAAATTTGAAGATTTAAGAAACGAATTTAAGTGCGATAAAATTATAGGAAACAGCAAAAAGCTTTTTGAGGTATTAAAAATTGCGGCAAAAATTTCAGCAACGGAAGCATCGGTAGTTCTACTCGGTGAAAACGGCACCGGCAAAGACCTTGTGGCAAGGGCAATACACGAAAACAGCCAACGCGCAAATCATCCGTTTATTACCATTGACTGCGGCTCGATACCGGCTGACTTACTTGAATCGGAATTTTTTGGTTACGAAAGCGGAGCATTTACCGGCGCAACAAAACAGAAACCGGGCAAACTTGAAATGGCTGACGGCGGAACTCTCTTTTTTGATGAAATAGGCGAGATGAGTACAAACCTTCAGGCAAAACTTTTACGAGTTCTGCAAACCCGCGAGTTTGAACGGTTAGGTTCTGTACAGACGCGTAAAATTGATGTGAGAGTAATTTGTGCAACCAATAGGAACATCGGTGAAATGATTGCTCAAGGCAGGTTTAGAGAAGACCTATATTACAGGTTAAAAGTTATAGAACTTACGATGCCGCCCCTGCGCGAACGGAAAGAAGACACAAAAGAATTATGCGAGTATTTTCTTACTAAACATGCGAGAGAGAAAACTTTTAGCATTACGGAAGAAGCACTTGAAGTTTTGGAAGAATATAATTGGCCCGGTAACATCCGTGAACTTGAAAATGTAATTTTAAGATGCGTAGTGCTGGCAAAAAATAGCCAGATTGATAAGAATGATCTTCCGCCGGAACTACTTCAAAAAGTAAGTGAGGAACCGATAATAAAAGCCGGCAAAACCCTGCTTGATGCCGAAACTGAATTTAGAAGAATGTATATCATCAGAACATTGAGAAAAACAAATTCAAAATCTGAAGCGGCGCAAATCCTCGGAATTAACCGCACACATTTTTATAAACTGCTTTCGCAACTCGATATCGAATCTTAAAAAAGCAAAGGGCGTTCAAAAAGATTATCAGGGACAGCCACTAAAAATTATAGTTTTCTGAATTCAAATCTTTAAGTAACGATGTATATCTGTTTGCAACTCTGTTGTTTTTTATCGCCATTGCCAAAGCCTGCTTAGAACCTATAATTATCATCAACTTTGCTGCACGCGTTACGGCAGTGTAAAGTAAATTCCGCTGAAGCAAGGGATAATGACTCGTTGTAAGAGGTAAAATTATACACGGGTATTCGCTGCCCTGGCTTTTGTGTACGGTAATTGCATACGCAAGCGTTATTTCGTCAAGCTCAGTAAAAGAGTATTCAACCGTTTTGCCGGCATAACTTACAGCCATTATTTTTTTATGATTGCTTATATCCTCTATCAAACCAATATCGCCGTTAAAAACATACTTTTCGTAATTGTTTCTTAACTGCATCACCTTATCGCCTATTTTGTACTTTTTACCTGCGTGTTTATGTAGCGGCGGGTTTTCGTTCAGTCCGTATTGAAGTAGTTCGTTCAAATTGTCTGCACCGGCATCACCTTTATACATTGGTGTAATAACTTGAATATCTGTAAAGGAATTGAAATTATATTTTAGCGGAAGTCTTTCGCGGCAAAGGCTCAAAATGACAGCCGGAATTTCTGCCGAGTCTGTTTCTTCAATAAAAAACAAATCGCTCTCATCTTTATTTACAATCCGCAGCATCTCACCACGGTTAATTTTGTGTGCCGCAAAAATAATTTCGCTCTGCTCTTCCTGTCTAAAGATTTTTGTCAATCGAAATGTTGGCATTAAATCGGATGCAATAATATCATTCAAAACATTACCGGGACCAATTGAGGGAAGTTGGTCGGCATCACCGACAAAAATAACAGTGGTCTCATCGGCAACGGCATCAAGCAGGGAATCCATCAGCATTGTATCAATCATCGAAACTTCGTCAACAACAAGCAAATCAGCCTGGATGGGGT
>JAIOIM010000582.1 GCA_019912505.1 Ignavibacteriaceae bacterium | reverse complement strand
TATTAAATCATTCGGTATGGTTAAGTAAAGATTGTACTGTTTTAATTTCCAGCCTTCTTTTGTTTTTATCAGAACACCAGAGCCTCTTGCCGGACCAAGTTCGGAAACTAACTCTTCATCAAACCATGTAAAATTTTTATCGGCTGATAAAAATATATTTCTTTTCGTCGCATAAATATTCCACCCCTTTCCTTTATGAAAATAAGGAGAAGCCCAAACTATAAAATCATCTTTAGTCCATCTCTCTTCAGCATCTGTTCCAAGATATATTGCATCACTATCCATCACAGAAAAATATAAATCCGCATCGGCTTCGGATGCAGCTTTGTGCCAATTAGTAAGTGTTTCATCAATTAACTTTTTTTCATCGGGTTGCGCATACGCCAAAGAAATAAAACAAAAAAAGAGTATTATCTTTTTCACTTTTATTAACCTTTATTTTTATCGATTGTTTTCCATACCCTTAAAAAATTCTCCCCCATAATTTTGCGAATGTCCTTTTCGCTGTATCCAAGTTTTAACAATTCATAAATAATATTCGGGTACATTGAAACATCTTTAATTTCGGCTGCAAGTAAATCAACGCCGTCAAAATCAGAGCCTATTCCCACATGATCGATACCCGCCACTTTAACTGCATGATCGATATGTTTTATAACATCCTGAATAGAACCGAGGTTTATCGGGTTCTCAACGGCAAACTGTGTTTCGCCGTGATCTTTAATTTTCAAATACTCCTGCCTTCTTTTCTGCCATTCTTCATATTCATTTCTAACATTGTTGTTAAGTAATGTTGAGCCAAAAAATATGTTTACCACTCCCCCGTTTTTTGCAAGAGCTTTTAACATCTCATCACTCATGCAGCGCATAAAACCGGGAGTTAAACTTCGGCAGCCGGAATGTGAGACAATCACCGGGACTTTTGAAAGCCTGAGAACATCGTAAAATGAAGAATCAGAAACATGAGCCACATCTACCATAATGCCGAGTTTATTCATCTCGCGGACAACGCTTTCGCCGAAGGGACTCAAGCCATTCCATGTATTTGTAGTGTCTCCCGAAGAATCGCACACATGATTATCCTTTACATGGCAAAGCGTAATGTAGCGGACACCTTTATTAAAAAAGTAGTGAAGTTTGTCAAGACTTCCTTCAAGCGGCGAACCGTTTTCGAGCCCCATAGGGAGGCTGAATATTCCTTTTTTAAAATTTTGTTCAACTTCTTCTGCGGAAACTGCAATGGTAAATTTATCCGGGTATTTACTTTCCAATTGTTGAACAAGATATATCAATGTATCGGCGCGTTTGAAGGAGCCATTATTTTCGGTGCGCGATGATGTGTAAATTGACATAGAAGCTGCGTTTAATCCCCCTTTATTTGCACGAGGTAAATCAAACTCACCGTTGTTCGATTCAACTGTTACATCGAAATCTTTCTGCAATAGAAGCAAGGGCAAGTCTATATGCGTATCGATTATCAAAATTTCTTTTGCAATTTCATCCGCTTTTTTTCTTAGTTGGTCATCTCCGCCATTGGCTGAAAGATTGGAAATACAAAAAAAAGAAAAAATTATCGGGAAAAACATTCTCAACATAAACACTCCTTACTTTGCTTTTTTGCCGTCGCCCCATTCAAGCACTTCAATCAGAACTTTTGCAAGTCCATCATGCAGCATCTCGATATCCGCGGCGGCTTTGTATGATAGATCAATAACCCTGCCGTTGGTATCCGGTTTCCGGTCATTAAGTTTTATTATAACTGAGTTATTGTTTTTAAGATTTGTTACACGCACTATTGTTCCGAGAGGATATTTTGTGTGTGCCCCGGTGTAACCGGTTCTGTAATAGATGTCGCTGCTTGCAGTAATCCTGCCGTTAAATTTGTCGGCATAATAAGATGCTACTCCCTCCGCCGACTCAAGCACAGGCGAGTGCCGCCTGCCGGGTAAAATATCATATACATAAACAGAATCATATTTGTCCTTAGGAATTGACTGCCGAGATGGTGTTTTTTCTTTTTTAATTCGATTTCCTTGTGTAATAAATTTTGGCGATTCGGCACAACCAACGGCAAACAAAACTATACAAATCGTAAAGGAGTATATGGATTTCAACAATAGTCTATTTTTTTTTTGTTAAGATACTAACTTGATGAATTAAATGAAAAGAGTTGAAGCGCAGGAAAGCATTTTTATTTTGCTGAATGCGCGGAATATAAAATGTTTGCACAGATAATTTCCAAAAGTTTAACATCACCTTAGATATTTGAAAATAAGCTGTGTGAAAACTGTAGAGGATAATAAGGAAATCCTAAAATAAAATTTTCAATTTCACTCAACTCTGTTTTATATTAGCTTTATAAA
>JAIOIM010000581.1 GCA_019912505.1 Ignavibacteriaceae bacterium | reverse complement strand
ACTGTGAACAAGCCATGCCCAGCGTACTGCGACTTAGGGAACTTCTGTGCAAGTTTCTTAAAAGTTTCAACCATCTTTTCTGGTTGTTGAAGTTCGAAATAACACCAGCCTTCGTTGTAAAATGCCTGCGAGGCAAAATCATTTGAGGGGAACCGCTGATAAGTATTTTTATACTCCTTTATAGCCGTAGTATATTCCTTTGCATTAAACATAGCTTCGGCTGCAAAAAACTGAGTTTCCGGCGCAAGCGGATCGCCGGGATAGGATGCTGTAAATTGTTTAAATGAATTGTATGCGCCGTGCCAGTTGCCGGTTTCAAAATAAGCGTATGCTCTAAAATATCGCGCATCTTTTACGTTTGGGTTATCGGGGTAACGGGTTACAAACTTATTAAAAATATCGGCGGCTTTTTCATATTCAAGCGCGTCAAAATAAACAGCGCCAAGGCTGTATAACACGGCAGGAATTTCAGGAGAAGTTGGATATTTTTCACTTGCCTGCAGCAGCACATCGGCAGCTTTATTTAAGTTTTCCTGTTTCTGATAACTTTGAGATAAAGTTATATAACTCTGAATTCTTGTTTCATCAGAAATTCCGCCAAGCTTAAGAACCGCATTTGCGTTTTCTATTGCCTTTGCATAATCGCCCGATTCATAGTATATGCTCGATATTGTCGCCGTTAAATTACCTTTTTGAAGTGAATCCGAAGCCTGTTCTATCATAGTTTTTATCATGCTTAAAGCAAGTTCGAGTTTACCGGTTTTTGAATATGACAAAGCAAGTTTTTCTGTAATATTTGATTTATAATCTGCAAACCGGCTTTCATAATCGGGTGTGTTTTTTATAAACTCAAGATCTTCCACTGCTCCCGCATAGTTTTCGAGTTGGTAATTTAATGCCCCCCGTGCATAGCGCGCTTGAAGTTTTATAAATTCTTTTGATTCATCTTTAACTGTATCGTTTACAACTTCTGTCAAGTATTGAACTGCGGTTCTGTAATCTTGTTTGGAGATGAAAAGATCCGCGAGCGCAAATTTAATATCGGGCAAATAATAAACTGAATCGGTTTTCAAATCCTGCTCAAGAATATTATCTAGAAATTTTTTCCCATCGTCGTACTGACTGCGAGCCCCGTAAATTTTTGTCATCTTGCCAAATGCAGCTGTATAATAAGGTGAGCCGAATTTAACATTATCGAATGCCGCAATAGCCTCATCGTAACGGTTGAGATCGTAATATGCACTTATTATTTCATAATAAACCTGGGAGCTATCTACATTCTTCGGGTAATCATTAATTGCTTCCTGATAATAATCGAGAGCTTTTTCATATTCTTTTTGATTTGCAAAAGTATACCCGATTTGAATTTTTGCGTTTCCTGCATCTTCAGTTTTGGGGTATTTATTTAAAAGTTCTTCAAATGTTGCCCTGGCTTCAGGAAATTGATTGAGTGAGTTTTGCGAAAGACCTTTCAAAAACAATGCACCGGGTAAAGCATCGCTTAAACTAAATTTGGTTATTAAAGAATCTGCCCAATCTATCGACTTTTGATACTGCCTGCCGTTATAATACATAGCAGTAATACTGTATTGAGCCTTGTCCACGTCAAAATTAATCTGGCTGGCAACATCAGCGTATGCCTTTATATAAAACTCATACTCTATAGCAGCCTCATCAAATCGATCGGAGTTTTGATACATCTCCGCAATTTTAAATTGCATTTTTGCCTGTAGCTGCTTGTCGGCAAAATTTTCGTCAATAGCATTCTGATAAACTACTTTTGCCGAGTCGAGTCCTTTTTCTTCGAGTGTATAATCCGCCATTTTTATATAAGATACTTCTACAAGCACAGGCAGCAGAGAGTATGTAGAAACAACTTTTTTGTAATTATCAATCGATTTTGCAAACTCCCCTTTTTCGCGGTAACTATCGCCTATTTTTACTTGAGCTTTTGCAACAAGTTCAAGAATAGACACATCAGTTTCGCGCCCCGCGGTAGCCTCAAAAATTTGTCTTTCCTTTACCGATTTAAGCTGTACATTTTGCCAATCCTGGTCTTTAAAGGCTTCCGGTTTAAACCGGTTATTAAGATCTGCCCAAAATAAAATTGCTTCGTCATACATTTTAAGATCAAAATTATTTTGACCAAGCTGATAAATTGCCCGCGCAAGATATTCTGTTTGAGGATATCTTTTTATTAGCTCTAAAAAATAGTTGTTGCTTTCGGCGAGGTTATTCAGTTCTCGGTATGCCCAGCCAATATCATAAAGAGCTGTTTCGGCTTTTTTATTTGAAGGATATTTATTTACAAGTATCAGGGCTTCATCAATTGCTTCTTTAAATCTTGCGGTGCGGTAATAAATATCATAAATCTGATATTGCGAAAGAGCGGCAAGCGAAAGTTCATCTTCCCTTGCCTCAACAATTCTAAAAAAAGTTATTGCGCTGTCGGGCAAATCTAAATTTTTAAGTGCGTTAGCTTTTTGATAATATGCAGCTACAACAACACCAACAACAAGTTCGCCGTTAAGCAGTTGAACCTTAACGCTGTCTTCATCCAAAAATTTGCTGTCGGTATTAATGATTATATCATACTGCTCAATAGCTTTTTTATAATTATTGGAGGCATAAAAATTTTGTCCTCCTTTAAAAGCCTCTTGAAGCTCTTGAGGAGTTGGGATAAAATAGCTGGCTATTGCAGCCGCCAACATTATTAGCACTTTCCAAATCATTTTTTAACTAACCGTTAGAATCCTGCATAGATTGAGAAAAATAACAACGATTCCTCCGTGCCTTTTTTTGCATCTTCAGACCTGATGAAATTTATGTTAGTATGTTTAATACCAAAATCCATTACAACGTTATAACCGCCGTACTGCGTTTTATTGCTTATTGAAAAGGCAATAGTGCTTCTGTCCTGACTGTCTACGTTGTCTTTGTAATTTCTTATTTTATAAAAGAAGAGGTCAGTAAGTCTAAAGAAACTAAAACCTTGTACGCCAAACCTTACATCAGTAGTGCTTGTCAAGGAATAATCAACTCTGAATATCGGGATAAACTCCTGCTGATGGGTTACAACATTAGTAACCGATGCACTGTTTGCATCTTCAGAAGTTTTTACAATTTTTTCTGTTCTTATTTTTAACTGAGGGCTCAGTTTTAATTTATTGTTAAATAAAGCGAGGGTATAATCAATCTTATTTACAATACCCCAAAATACTATTCTGCCGGGCATCTGGTCGCCGAGTAGTCTTGTCTGTTCTTCCGGATAGTTAAGAGCAACCATCCGTGAGCCGAGTGCAAATTGTTTATTCAACTCTATGCGTACGTTGTTTTCAATATTTAAATTTTTAATCTGGGTATATTTTGTACCTAAGTAAAGAGAGTTAACAAGTGAGTTACGATAGTTCAACGGGTCCTGAGTATACTCGGGAAAAGGATTATTTGTAGTAATAACACCTTTAAACTGGTATCCATCGTTCGGTATGTTATCCTGAACTTGTTTAAGCACATAAAATAATCTTAACGAACCGAACTTTGGAGTTTCGGTATAATATTCTGATCGCAGGTAATTGACATCGTTAATACCTCCGCGGGCAATGCCTTCTTCATTAATTTTACCAACGCGGATATTCAAATCATCCAGCAAATCAATTCCCGTAAAAACATGATAACCATCTATATCAGGGTCGTAGGGATAATCAGGTAAAATATCGTTTTCCTGTTCGTCGATAACTCCGTTATTATTCCAATCGTCACCATAATCAAAGCTTGGTGGGTCAGCGTAATATGTGAGGAAGTCCTGGGCATAATCGGGAATACCGTCGGCGTTTCTATCATCATCGGGTATACCATCATTATCTCTATCCTTACCGGGGAAGATACCCGCATCAGGCTGACGTATAATATCTGCAAGCGAACGCAATTCGTTTATGTTTTGGCGGTAACCAAGTTTGAAATAATCGCCGCGACCGTTTATTATATCTTTATTTCTTTCTAATGCATCTGTTGTTTGTACCTGGTAATGATAAAAACCGTCTTCCCATCTATCGTTATCATCATTATCATCAACCAACGGATAAAATGCACCGCCGGGGAATAATACTAATCTATTTGGGTAATAGCTCGATTCATAACCTGCACCAATTGCTTCAGGATAAAGAATAGGTGTTGGAATAAGGCTTTGCTGGTTAGGGTCAGCATAATAACTGTTTTCTAAAACGTATGTATTTAGCCAGGTTATATAATCGGGCGATATTCTATAACGTTCTGCACCAATCGTAAAACGACCAATTTTTTTCTTGCCTCGGATGTACCATGCTTCTCCTTTATTCTCAAATCTGTTTCCTGAAAGTAAAGGATACTTAAGATATTCAACGCTCTGGTTAAATTCGCCTTCAATGTCAAAGCCGGCGTGGCTGAATTTGAAGTTCAAACCATAAATTGACATACCGGTAGCTAACCCGTAATTGATTGTGACAACTTGCTTGTTACTTGCATCGCGAACATTGCCTTCCGCCCTTGATTTTACAAAAAACGGAGTGGGTCTGCCCACCGCATCTGTGTTAGCATGGCTAACCCAGCGGGCATCATTTAGATATTCATCATGGTTGTTTACCCAATCCTGTGCGGTTTCAATTTTAAAGTCGTTGGCAACCATTACTTTAAATTGAACAGACTCAACGCCTTTGGGAATTAAAAAAGCATAAGTTTTATTTTCACGCGATGAACTTGATACTTGGTAGGGATACGAAGACGGGGGAATAGAATACCTGTCTTTGTAATTTACTATTCGTGTAAAACTTGTTGTATCGGCACCTCTAAAAAATGTTTTATCGTTTATATCAAAGCCGGTATTATTTTCGTTTGTTCTTAATTCGTAATATTGTATCGGTTGATCTAAAGATGTAGAAGCATCGGTAGGGAGTTTGCCGTATATATTTACCGTGGGGTACTGCCGACCGTTTATAATTATTGTTGGAGGAGAATATACAATGGGTCCTGAGTTATCGCCGGGTGAATCATCACTAATTTTCAAAAAAATCATACGCGGAATTACGTTAGCCACAACACCTTCAAGGGATGATTCTTTGCTGTCTATACTGCTGCGTCTTTGATGTTGATTAACATATGTAACACCAAGAGTAAGCATGTCGCCAATGTCGGTTTCGAAATGTCCGCCGAATAAATACTGAGTCCAATCTCTTACTCTTCTTACACCATCAGAATAAATTGTACGATCGAAACGGAAACGTATTGGATCAGAAACTCTGGATACAACCATCGTACCTCTATACTTTGCAGTTCCGGCATCCCACCTGATACCATTAAAACGAGCACGGTCTAATGTAAGCGAAGTAAATTTTGTACGAATAGCATCACCAACCATCAGGCGTGTTTCAAAACCGCCGTAAGAGTCGCTGCCAATAATTAAGTTGTTAAAATAATTTTGATAAAAACGAGATTTTACAAGATCACTTGTTCCGCCTGCCACATCACCGGCGGCTTGTTTTTGAACTTCGTTTAACTCATAAACCGTAGTTCCCTCAATTAAAAAATTTCCAAAGTTATCGAAGAACTTTTTCTTGATGAAAGTAGAACTGTAGTTTTCGTAATTTCTTCCCGAATAGTTTTGGTAGTTTGTCTCCATCGCTGTCTTATCTGCTATAAACTGCGAAAAGGCATCTCCGGCGAAGAGCAAAAATGTTAGTATTATAAAAACCGTAATACGAAATGAGTTCAAAATTTCCTCCTGCAGCAGAGTTAAAAGTTAAAATTATAGCTTAAAGATACTTTATGTCTGCCGCCAACTTCGGTAAGTTCGAGCGGGTACGCATAAGCATAATCAATTATTAAATTATTTACCTCGATACCAAAACCGCCGTTAATTCCGCTTCGGCTGAACGGTGTGTCGTTTACCGTACCGTTATAACCTGCCCTCACCAAGAAGGCGGTATTTAATCCGAGTACTTCCTGTCGTAAACCTAAAAACTCCGCTCCGGTTTTTACGTAATAGGAGTCGCCCTCTTTTACAAGATCAAGAGCAATTAAATAATCGAAGTTACTCGAAACATAAGCCAACCCTGCCGCAAGTATCATAGGCAGTTTGGCGTCGGCACTTCCGTTGGAAGCAATACTTGGTTCTGTTATATTCTGCGCTGCAAGTCCGAACCGTAAATCAGAACCTTTAAAAATATTTTTTAATGTATAATGAATACCTGCATCGAAAGTAATACCGACATAAGATAAAGCGCTTTCCCCCGGCGCAGCCTCAGCCGACCATCTTAAAAGTTTTACAGAGCCGCCTACCGCGAATGAGTTGTAAACTTCTTTTGCATAAGTTCCGTAAATAATATTTTCCTGCCATAGGCTTGTGTTTAGAAATGTACCGCCTATTCCCAACTCGCCGATAAAACTGATGGGGACAATTCCGCTCAAGGAAAAATAGTTTAGCTTATCATCCTGCACACCGGGGTATAAATTTGAATACGTTGTTGAGACAGCATATTTCTTTAATCTATAAATACCGGCAGGATTATAAAACAACGAATATGGCGCATCTGCTACAGCCGTATAAGCCCCGCCAAGAGAAAACACTCTGGCGCTATTTCCAAGATCATCGAAGCCTCCGGCTTTTACGGAAGCGGCAATCAATAAAATTATAATTGTTTTTAAGATTATTTTCACTGTAACCCTCAAATGGTTTAGTAAGAAACAACAACGGTTTTGCTGAGATGTTCTCCGCCGTTGTCACTATCTACAAAAATTTGATAAATATAAACACCGGGACGAACAATCTTACCGTTCTCATCCCTTCCATCCCAAATAATTGAATTTTCTGCAACATAAGCTGCCGATGCAGAATTCTGGTCGATTAGATTTTTAATCACCCGACCGGTTAAATCGAAAATTTTTATTGTTACGTTTCTTGCCTGGCTGCCAATCAGTTCTTTTGGTTCTCCAATATTACCCAGGAAAAAAGTTATTTTTGTAACATCATTTATTCCATCGCCGTTTGGGGTAAACGGGTTCGGTTCTACTTTTGAGTTAGCAATTAATTTATCGGGTACGCCGGTTGTAACAATACTCCAACCCTGCACGCCATTTTTTATAGGCGAGTCTAATTGCTGATAGTTGTTTACAACATTATTACTTACCGCCTTAACTATAAACGGATTGATATTGAGAAAGGGAGTTGTTGTAATATTTATATCAATCTTTGAACTCGTTTTTACTGTAGATGGGAAATAAATTCTAAGTTCTTTTGCCGTTACGCTCGATAACACCGATGCCGGAGTTCCGTTAACCATTACTGAGTTCAATTTTGAAGGAGAAGGAGTTGCTATGATTAATGAATCAATACCATAATCATTTGGTTTAAATTGAGCATCAATTGAAAGTGTAAAAGAAGCTTCTTTTAAGATTGGAACGTACTGCGGATTAATTTGAGTTATTACGTCCGAAACCACATTATTAGTATCGTAATTTATTTTTATATCATCAATTTTAGGGGACAACAAATTATTTGTAACAAGGTTTATCTGGTACTGTATGTATTGTCTCGGTTCAAAAACGTCAAACTGGCTGTTGCTTACGCCTTTAGCTGCCGACCAACTGCCCCATGTGGAATCAACTTTATTATTAGCACCTGTTCTAAAACTAAAAGTTGCAAAGGTTCCTTGCGGCACATCGCCTGTAAATTCAAAACTACCTATATTAACTTTTTTTCCAAAATCTCTTACAGTTGAAAAATAATTACCTGCCGGTAAATATCCTTCACCATAAACTTCTATTTCGGATATTGCCGTGTTATAATTTGTTGCCATTACATCTATTACAATTTTTATATACTTGGCAACAACCGGGTTAAATACAGCTACTTGAAAAGTGTCAATAGTACTCGGATTTTCGTATACTTTTTCAAAAGTAAGAGTATCTGTACCAACGTAAACCGTATAAGCTCTTGGGCGTAAATTTGGGTTTGGACCAAAAGGCACTATCCTAACTTTTTTTACAGTTCTAAAGGCATTTAAATCAATTACAATAAATGAGCCGCTGCCTGGCTGTGTACCTGTAGCCGGTAAAAAAGTTAAAAAGGTACTCGTTTTTCCGTCAATAAGTTTAAAAGGGTTTGAGCTTGCTGTATCGGTAGGGGGAATAGCCGTATAATAAACGTAAGCAAATTTTCCTTTTGCAAGGTTTTCATTTTCACCACTCTTTAACTTCAGAATACCCGGTTCCGAATTATATTCAACAAATGTTGTCTTTGAAGAATCAAACGTGCCGGGTTGGTTAAAGGTGGTATCAATTAAAAAATTTTGTGCATTACTTATTGTTGATGGAGCTAAGGCACCAAATAACATTATTAGAGATAGTAATCTTATATTCATGGAAGTAATATGAATTGATGATAAAAAGGGAATTTTCAGAATCATTAACAAGTTGTAGCAATATTTCATA
>JAIOIM010000580.1 GCA_019912505.1 Ignavibacteriaceae bacterium | reverse complement strand
TAACAAAGCCGCAAATTATGCGGCTTAAGATATTTATTTATAAAAATTTATTGAACCCCATCTAATATTCTATAAAATTCTTCCGCATTAACAAAACCAGTAATACGCTGCTTTTCGTTCCCTTTGGAATCAATAATTAATACTGTGGGTACGCCGATAATTTTATATTTCTCTCTAAGTTGTTCAACTTCCGGGGAAAGTGATTTTGTCAAATCTGCTTTAAATGCAATAAAATTTTTTGATTTTTCGATGACCTTTGCATCTGAAAAAGTTTCTGCATCAAGTTCTTTACAGGGAATGCACCAGTCTGCATAGAAGTCAATAATAACCGCTTTATCAGCTTGCGCTAATGTTTGTTCATCGTACTGCTGCCAATTTATTGAATTGGAATTGGACGGTATTAGCGCGTAAACGGCAACCGCAATTAAAATTACTGAAAGCAGATATCTGAATATTTTAAACCCAATTACATTTTTAGCAAGTTTTTCGAAGAACATCAGATAGAGCGCAAAAATAATCATGAACACCGGGAGTACATAACCGGCAATAGTTTTTGGTAAAAGAGGGAGTAAAAAATAAAATGCCATTCCAATCATTATAAAACCGAAAACATGTTTTACACCGTCCATCCACTCGCCGCTTCTCGGTAGTTTTTTTATTTTACCCGAAAACATTGCGAGAACTAAATAGGGTGTGCCGAGTCCGAGAGCAAGAACAAAAAACATTACAAAACCATAAAGCGGATCGCCCTTGGCGGCAACAACTGTTACTAACCCAAGAACAAACGGACCAATGCAAGGAGCGGCAACAATGCCCATCGTCAAACCCATAAAAAAAGCGCCGTAAAAACCGGTTTTTGCGCCGCCTGCTTTTGCAACAAGACTGTCCGGTAATTTAAATTCGTACACACCGAACATACTTAGTGATAAAATTAAAAACAGCAGAACAATAAAAAGTATTACAAAAGTATTCTGCAGCAGCGCACCAAACATAGCCCCGCTGAAGGAAGTAACTACTCCGATTACTGAATAAGTCAGTGCCATACCAAGTACAAAAAACAGTCCCATCAAAAAAAGTCTGCCCGTACTCCCTTCACTCTGTCCGCCGAAATAACCGATTGTTATCGGTATCAAAGGATAGACGCAAGGGGTTAGGTTAAGCGCAAGACCGCCCAAAAAAACCAAGAGCAGCGAGATAATTAAACTGCTGCTCTCTAATTTTGACATCAAAGAATCGTCTTCTTTTTGTATGTCTGTCCCGCCTGCCGGGCTATAACTCAAATCTATTTTTTCAAATATTTCCGGGTTTAGCTGGTTAACCGGTGTATTTTTATCGCCGACTTCTATTGTTAAAGTATCTTCAACGCTCGTTGGTGCAAGGCAAGTTTTGTTATCGCACGCTTGGTAGTTTAATGTAATAACAAGTTTGTACGTGCCCGGTTTTATTTCTTTCGATACGCTGAGCAGCGCACCCATAAAAACTTCCCCCTGCCAGGTGGAAAGTGGGTCTTCGCTGAATGATAAAGTAATATCATGAGCAATCGGGTATGCAATTTTTATTGTTGCTATTTCATCAACACCGGTTACGGTAATATCGGAAGCAATTAAAAACTCATCGTACGGTTTGTCTGAATTGATATGCCAGGATTCATCGATATTTACTTTTAACGCAATTTTAAATTCGCTGCCCGGCGTAACCTTATCTATCGAGTTGTATGCTTTTACATGAACCATATTCTGTTCCATTCCAAACTGTGCAAAAGCTGAAATGGAAAAAGCAATGCTTAATATTAATGTCAGAAGAAATTTAATTTTGTTCATTAATCTTTCCTGTTTTTGTTGTTTAACGCCAGCCCTGTACAATGGGAAAACGGCGTCCGTAACCGAATGCCTTTTTGCTTACCCTAAGAGCAGGCGCTGCTTGTTTTCGTTTAAATTCGTTACGGTCAACCATACGAAGTGTTTTAGTAACGACTTCAGGGCTGCCGACAATTTTTATTATTTCATCAATTTCTTTATTCTGCTCAAGATACATACGCAGTATATCATCAAGAAGATCATATTCAGGTAAAGTATCCTGATCTTTTTGATTATGTTTTAATTCAGCCGAGGGCACTTTATCAATAATCACTTGAGGAATCACTTCCCCGCTGCGATTTATATAATTTGATATTTTATAAACATCTGTTTTATACAAATCCGCAATTACTGCAAGTCCGCCGCTCATATCTCCGTAAAGCGTACAATATCCAACCGCAAGCTCCGATTTATTGCCGGTAGTAAGGAGCATAGAACCATATTGATTTGAATATGCCATCAAATATAAACCACGCACACGCGCTTGAATATTCTCTTCGGTAATGCTTATCGGTTCGGCGTCAAAAACTTTTTCTAACTGTTCAATTGTAACATCCACCACAGGCTGAATTGAAATATTGCTGGATGAGATGCCGAGATTTTCAATAAGTTTCTCGCTGTCTTTTACGCTCCCCTCGCTGGAATATTGTGAAGGCATCAGCACAACATGCACGTTTTCTTTTCCAAGAGCATCAACAGCAATGGTTGTAACTAATGCCGAATCGATTCCGCCGCTTAACCCGACGAGAACTTTTTTAAAACCAAGTTTTGTGCAGTAGTCTTTTAATCCATAAACGAGAGCGTTATATACTTCTTCTTCAAATGATTTTTCCACATCAACAATTTGGGAATTTTCAATTTCAGTATCAAATATAAAATAATCTTCATTAAAAGATTTTCCGATTGCGGCAAGTTTACCCCTGGCATTAAAGCACATACTCGCGCCGTCAAAAATTAATTCGGTTTGGGCGCCGGTACAGCAAACATAAGCAAGCGGTATTTTTGCGTTTCCGGTTAATGTTTCAAGCATCTGTTTCCGCCCTTCCCTTTTACCGTATGAATAGGGACTTGCAGAAATATTGATTAGAAGTGTTGCCCCTTTTTCAATTTGCTTTTCTACAGGGTCAAATTTGTATCTTCTTATATGCCAGTAGTCGGCATCGTTCCAAATATCCTCACAAACAGAGATGCCAAGTTTTTCTCCCTTAAAATCAAATACATTTACGTTTTCCGCTGCATCAAAATATCTCATCTCATCAAAAACATCGTAATTAGGGATAAGGCTTTTGGGTTGAACAAATTTAATTTTGCCGTCGAAACATAATACGGCGGAGTTGAAAACATCAGTGCCTATGTTGTCATCATCGGCTGTAATAGTGCCGAATATTAATCCGGTGCTTTTTGTCTCTCCCGCAATTTCTTTTGCAGCTTTGTTTACCGCATCTCTGAATTCCTTTTTTTCAACAAGATCGAGCGGAGGATAACCAACAAGCGCGAGTTCTGGGAATACAACTAACTCGGCACCCTGTTTTACTCCTTCATTGTATCCGTCAAGTATCTTTTTTTTGTTGTACTCAAGGTTTCCAATTATCGTATTTGTCTGGCAAATAAAAAGTTTCATATCGGTATTAAAAATAAATAACAAAAAAGTTAAACAATAATTGATTCTGGTTAAAAAAGGTCAACAATTCAATTTGAGATATAAATATAAACCGTTGAAACGGTTTCGTATAATTATTAGGCTGTTGCTAACCCACGACTTAAGTCGTGGGTTAATGGGAAAAAATAGAAAATCTCAAACGGTTTCAACCTTTTTAGAATAGATTCATAATTCCTATTGCTTTTATTATAATCTAATTGCTATTTTAAACATAAAATAAAATTGTAACAAATTATGAACGCAAAGATAAAATATTTATTTCTATTTCTTTTCTTTTTGAAGATAAATATTACTGCCCAGGATTTGATCGTTTTTACTCCTGAGCAGTCACCTTTTATAC
>JAIOIM010000579.1 GCA_019912505.1 Ignavibacteriaceae bacterium | reverse complement strand
CAGGCTGGATGGTTTTATGATAATTTTTCATTATCCTCAGCCAACAAACCTAAGTAACGGCTCAATTTCTTAAACTGCTTTTAATATATCCAGGTTTAATCTATTTTTATTTTTGGATGTTTGAAAAATAAAATTTCTTAGGTAGCTGAGCCTGCGATGCAAACTCAATGCCCCGAATATTGCATATTTCAAACATCTCAACTTTTTTTTATCTAAAATTAGATAACAATGGATATTGTAAAAAATTTTTCAATTTCACAGGCAATACAATTAATGCTTGCACCCGGTTTGATGATTTCGGCGTGCGGACTGCTGCTGCTCGGTATGAATAACAAATACTCCCTTGTTGTAAATAGAATAAGAATATTAAATGAAGAAAAAAGAAGACTCTTTTCTAAAGCAGGACAAAAAGATTTTCACACCGATGAAAACGTAAGACTCGAAAGTCTCTCAATGCAGCTTCGTAAACTGGTATTCCGTGTTAAGCTTGTCCGCAACGCTGTATTTGCTTATACATCTGCTGTTGCGCTTTTTGTAATAACTTCTATTCTAATCGGGTTTCAATATTTTTTTAAAGTCGAAAATTTTTCCTATTTTATAACGCTTTTATTTTTACTCGGTATGCTTTCGGTATTTACAGGCGTTGTTTTTGCCGCGTATGAAACTATAAAAGGTTACGACATTATTCGCCTTGAAGTTAAAGTTGATGAATAGAATAGATGGATAAGAATAAAGATTTCAATTATAATGAACTTCTAAAACCGGATATTATGCTCCGGCTTTATGCCAGCGGAGCCTTTCCGATGGCAGATGAAACCACCGGCGAAATAAACTGGTTTATGCCCGAAATCCGAACTATCATCCCGATAGATAACTACAACATTCCCCGCTCGCTAAAAAAAATTATTAACGCGAATGAGTTTGAAATTAGATTCGACTTCGATTTTTACTCCGTTGTAAAAGCTTGTGCAGATAGAGAAACTACATGGATTTCGAAAGAGCTTATCCAAGCGTATACAAGGTTAAAAAAGCTTGGACATATTCACACGGTTGAGATATATCAAAATAAGAAACTAACCGGCGGTTTGTACGGCGTGTCGTATGCGGGCGCATTTTTCGGCGAGTCGATGTTTTCCCTGAAACCGCAAGCAAGTAAAATAGCTCTTGCGATATTACTTGAACACTTAAAAGAAAAAAACTTTTTACTTCTCGATGTTCAATACATGACTCCACATTTAAAAATGTTCGGCGCAACGGAAATAAGTTTCACCGAATATAATCAATTGCTATACCTTGCCTACGGAAGAAAAACAGAATTCTAATTTACAGTGCACAATGAATAATGTACAATTGTTCATTGTACATTGTACATTATACATTATCTAACCAGTATAAGTTCTTTCTGCGGTTCCGAAATAAATTTGCATCCGTTTTTTGTAACTACAATTTCTTCTTCAAGTGTTGCTGTACCGAATCCTTCAACTGTTAACCTCGGCTCGATTGTATAAATTTGTCCTTCTTCAATTGGAATAAAAGGTGCGTTGCCGTAACGATCCCAACGCGGGAATAAACCACTGCCGCCGTCGTGAGCAACTTTACCAACCTGGTGTCCGAGTCCGTGGGGATAGCCCTCGTACCCGTTTTCAATTATATAGTTTCTTGCAACATCGTCAATTTGGCATCCCTGCATGCCGGGTTTTATTGCTGCCGCTGCTTTTTGAATTGAGTCGCGGATAACTTCAAAACCTTTTTTAACTTCAGCTGGGGCTTCGGTTTCACCATCACGCAAAATATACCACATACGCTGTAAATCGCTGCAATAGCCTTTGTGTAATATCCCGAAATCCATATTTACTATGTGTCCCTTTTGCACAATGTTATTCGTTGGACCTGAATGAGCGCCGCCTGCATCCGGACCGGTAAATACTGCCGGACAGTGATCGTCATCCCACGCCATTCCAAAACCTTTTTCGGCAGCTTTTGCTTTTACAAATTTAGATATTTCAAGCTCGGTTACACCCGGTTTTAAGAAACCTGTTACATCATCAAAAATTTTTAATGTTTCATCAATCGCTTCTTTCATTATATTTAATTCCGTCTGCGATTTTCTGCCGCGCAGTGCCGCTATAATTTCCTCCGAGCTAATAAGCCGCTCGGCATAAGGTGTATTTTTAAGATGCTCTAAAAGATTTAAATATAAACCGTGTGTTAACCCATCGGCGAGTGTGGAGTTTTTTGAAAAGTTAATTGCAATTTTTGTCGGATTTTTTTTATCGAGATATGCGGTAAACGATTTTGTAAACGATTCTAAATAACCTTCAACAGAATCGAATAAGCCAGTGTTTTTTATATTGTCGAGTTCAAGCGAGCCTACTATGGCGGCAGTTTCGCCATCGCGGTTTATAATTAATGCCGACTCCCATGTTAAATTTATCCCGGCAATCATATCAAGCGCGGGGTCGTGGGCTATCGAGCTTTCGCGCACAAATGTAAGCCACATATCAACTTCTTTTTCTTTTAATATCTCTACTGCTTGATTTATTTTTTCTTTAAACAAGTTGCTCATAATATTTACCTCAATTTGATTTCAAACTTTTATGCAAAGTTAAAAAAAAGCCGACAATAAAAATGATTAATTTGCAATTTTGATTTTGGAAGTAAACGACAAAATGTTTGCGTTTTATTTATTCTTTCTAAGGCACACCGGTAAACCGGCATGCTGTGCAAACAAATACCGACGAATCCGAATACAGATTTAACCGCACTTTTTTTTGATTGCTTGATTTCTAAAAAAAACATAGTTACATTAAAA
>JAIOIM010000578.1 GCA_019912505.1 Ignavibacteriaceae bacterium | reverse complement strand
CAACAACTAATGTTTCCTTGTTTGCAAGAGCAATTCTTTTTCCACGCTTCACAGCCTCAATTGTTGGTGCAAGTCCGGCAAAGCCAACCATCGCGCCAATTAGAATATCATAATCGGCTTCTGCGGCAGCTTTTATCAAACCATCTGTGCCGGATAAAACCGTGCACTTATTCCCAATTTTCTGCCTGAATATTTTTGCCGCTTTCTCATCCTTAATAGCAACAAGTACAGGCTTAAATTCGTTTACCTGTTCTTCTAAAATATCAATTCTTGAATTTACTGTGAGGGCAGCGACTTCAAACTTGTCGGGGAAATTCCTAATAACATTTAAGGTATTTACGCCAATTGAGCCGGAAGAGCCTAATATTAAAACTTTTTTCATAATCTATACATAAACTGCCCGTAAAAGTAAATAAGAATAGAGTGTTAATCAATGGATTTGGAATTTGCTGTTTTTGACGGATAGAGCGTGAGGATTTTTAAGAGTGCAATTATTAAACAGCCCCAAAAAGTAAACTACTTTAAATTTGCGTTCGGTAAAATTATAACAAATGAACTTAATAGACATGTCAAGTTGCTTGCAACATGGGATTACACCGCAAGTAAAGTTGATGAACTTCAATCGTTTTTTTTATGATCATCCAAATAATTCCCAAATTACTGTCTTGCCCATAACAATAATGTTTATTATTTATGCGCCAATGTTTACCAAAGACCACCTGGTTTAACTTATAAAACAAATTTTTGTAGAGAAGAAAAAAGGTTGGCGGATGAAAAAATATTTTGTAGCAGTGTATGTTGTTCTCACAACATCAATATTTGCACAGATAGTGCCAGACCAGCATTATCTCGGACCATCGCTTGGGTTATCATTCCTCGGCTCAACATTTCAATTAGGTGCTAATTACGAATACGGGATGAAGCTGAGTGACATCGGTACAATTGGTGTGGGCGGAATTTTTAGATACTGGAGTTACAAAGAAACATACTTTACCGGGCACTGGAATTATGTAGATGTAATGATAGGTGCACAGGGCAATTATTATTTTAAAATCGACAATGAAAAAATTGAACCATGGGCAGGCTTAGTGCTTGCAATAAATAATAGTTCGGTTGATTGGCAGGGAACAAATGCAAATTATGCAGCTCCTTCTGCCGGGGGCTTCTGGCTCGGCTTTCAGGGCGGCGCACGTTATTGGCTTAACCCAAAAACCGCACTTTCTGCGAGAGTTTCGTTCGGTACAATCAGTTACGGCGGACTTGAAGTGGGTGTTGATTTTAGATTATAAAAAAAGGCTGTTCGAGCAGAACAGCCTTTGATGCTGATTTTAGATATTAATTTTTGATAAAAAAGTTTTTCAAACTAAATGCTTTGTAATATATCTCGAGTTCATCAATCGTGCAACGCCCATATAACTCGGTCTAAAATGGAGTTGATTATTTGTACTGTAAGGCAGTGAGGAATCCCCGACATCATAAACTGTCATATCGCTGGTTGTTCCAACAAAAGTTAGTTTATCATCCTTAGGTATCAGATCATTTACATCTACATCTAACATTCCTATATCAACAATGCAGCGGTAAGTTTCTTTATTCGAATCTCCATTAGTGGCAATTTCAGCATGATGACCAACATTGGCATTTGATATGGCTCCATCCGGTATTGCGCTCTTTTTATTTATTTCAAGAACATCAGCGGAGAAATCAAATGTTTCGTTTGAAAGATTTCTAAAAGTGGTGCCGTCAGTAGGAAGCACACCCAACAGAGCCGCTTCGCCAATTCTAAAATGATTTACTCCTTTCGGAAGATTATCATTTTCCAACAAAGGGAGCGTAATTGAACTCCCACCAGAAACAAGATCGAGTTTGTGCCCGAACTTAATTTCTAAAAGCTGCTTATACAGGCTTAGTTGTATAAGCTTATCGTAAGTTGGTTCAACGCCATACATGCATCCAAGATTCGTTCCGATACCTATAATTTCAATATTGGTAAAAGTAAAAGCTTTTTCGTAAAACCGCAGAACATCATCCCGCACAACACCTTCGCGAAGTTCCCCCATTTCAACCATCACTATTACACGATGTTTTTTCCCCTGACTACCGGCTTCCTCATTTAATGCTTCAAGCGTATGAAGTCTTGTGTTTAAAGATATATCGGCATATTTAACAATATTTTTTACCTGGTTTATAGCCGGGGGTTTTACGTACATCGTAACAATATCCGGACGCAAATCTTTTATAATTTTAAGATTTGTTATTCTTGAATCGCCGACAGAGTGAAGATTACTTATATAATCTGAAGTGATAATTTTTTCTAAAACCGGTTTATAACCGCATAACATTTTTGTTACAAGCGTCCACTTTATTTTTTTCTTCGAGAGATATTTATCCATCTTGATGATATTTTCGCATATCTGCTTAGTATCAATATTGAGTGTAGCCATTTTTTAGTGGTCCCTTTTTAACCGCATCTCTGCGTATTTTGATTCAAAGCCTAACCGCTCGTAAAGGCGTTTCGCGGGGTTATTATACTCAACATGAAGCGCAATATCTCCTTGTGCAATTTCGAGCGCGGCATCAACTATTTGTTTGCCGATGCCTTGGTTACGGAACTTACTATTTACGGCAATATAAACAAGGATATGTTCGGGTATATAACCTTCCATCCCGGTATCGTTCATAATTAGTGCGCCGGCTAATTCATCATTATTGTAAGCCGCCAGTAAAAAGCCGCCCTTTCCCGCTTCAGTTGAAAAAGCATAATCGATACATTTATCTATTGCTTTTTTTTCATCACCAAAAGGCTCTAAGTGAGTGTAGAGAAAATTAACAAAATCATTCCGGTTGAGATTATTTTTAAAATCACTTCCCTTATTTATTGTTTGTATATCAAGCATATTCTTCTTTTTATTTATTAACAAAATGGTTT
>JAIOIM010000577.1 GCA_019912505.1 Ignavibacteriaceae bacterium | reverse complement strand
ATCCAAAAGACTTTGAAGATTTAAAGGTAGATACAAAGCCTAATAACAAACTGCAAATTACGTATTCCGGAATTTTTTACGAATACATTACTCCAAAATATTTTCTTCGTGCATTTAAAAAATTATTAGAAGAGCGGCCTGATGTTGCAGCCGATATTCAGCTTAATTTTGTAGGTATTCTAAGAAATGAAAATAAAAAATTAATCGGGAAGCTAAATCTTCACCAATATGTAAAAGAATATGGTTACCTGAACCACAGAGATGCGCTCTCGAAATGTATGCAAAGCGATATTCTCTGGATGATGGTTGGTTACGGGCGTAATGCAGATACAATTTCAAGCGGAAAACTTTACGAGTACTTCGGGACAAAAAAACCAATATTAGCTTGCCTCCCGACCGGCGCGTTAAAAAATGCCGTTACCGAATACGGAGCCTCATTTGTCACATCTCCAAATAATATTGATGAAATTAAAAACGCTTTACTTCAAGTTTATGAACTTTACAAGCAGGACGCACTGCCCGTACCGGATGATGAGTTTGTTCAGAAACATAGACGCGACTTTTTAACAGAACAGCTTTCCAAACAGTTTGTACAGTGTGTTAAGGATGTTTTGTAGTGAATGTTTTATTAATCGGTTCCGGCGGACGCGAACATGCCATTGCTCTTTCGACAAGTAGGAGTAGTTTATTATCAAAACTATTTCTTATACCTGGAAATCCCGGGACTGAGCAGCTTGGTGAAAATGTTAATATAGATTTTAAGGATCAACCGGCGGTAACTGCATTCTGCTTTGAAAAAAATATTGAGTTTGTAATTATTGGTCCGGAACAACCGCTTGTGGACGGGCTAAGCGATTATTTAAGAGCATCAGGTATAAAAGTATTCGGTCCCGATAAAGCAGCCGCAGAAATTGAATCGAGTAAATCTTTTGCAAAACAGTTAATGCAGAAGTATAATATTCCAACTGCTTCATTTTCTGAATTTAATAAAGAAGATTATGAAAAAGCTGTCGAATATGTAAAAAGTTCTTCTCTCCCTTTGGTTATAA
Organism: Ignavibacteriaceae bacterium; assembly: GCA_019912505.1. Lineage (GTDB taxonomy): Bacteria > Bacteroidota > Ignavibacteria > Ignavibacteriales > Ignavibacteriaceae > CG2-30-36-16. The sequence goes on along the minus strand of JAIOIM010000577.1, from coordinate 3,648 downwards.
AAGCCGATGGGTTAGCTGCAGGGAAAGGCGTTTTAATTTGTAATTCGTTAAACGAAGCTTTAACCGGGCTCGAAAACATTTTTGTAAATAGTGAATTCGGTGACGCAGGGAATAAAATTATTATTGAAGAATTTATGACCGGCGAAGAAGCTTCTATTTTTGCTGTTACCGATGGGGAAAATTTTGTTTTACTTCCTTCGGCACAAGACCATAAAAGAATAGGGAACAATGATACCGGTAAAAACACCGGCGGTATGGGCGCGTATGCACCTGCACCGATTATCACTGATGAATTACTGAAAGTAATTGAAACCGCTATCATCAAACCAACTATTGACGCTTTAACATCTGAAGGAAGAGCTTTCATCGGGTGTTTGTATTGCGGGTTGATGATAACCGAAACCGGACCAAAAGTTGTCGAGTTTAATTGCCGCTTCGGCGACCCTGAAACACAAGCAGTACTGCCTCTGCTTGATGGTGATATATTAAAATTATTTTATTCTGCCGCTGATGGTCATCTTGATGAGTCATCTGTAAAATACAGCGGCGGCACTGCAATATGTGTGGTTGCTGCTTCAAAAGGGTACCCCGATGGTTATGAAAAAGGTTTCGAAATAACAGGGCTTAATCTCGATGATAAAAATATTGTAATCTACCATGCCGGGACGAAAAGAAGTGGAAATAAAATAGTTACAAACGGTGGAAGGGTAATCGGCGTTACAGCTACAATCCCGGAGGGCGATCTAAAAAAAGCAAAAGAAAAAGCTTACTCTGCTTTATCATCAATTAAATTTAATGGAATCTATTTTCGCTCGGATATTGCAGATAAAGGTATAAACCGCCATTCATAATTATCACTTTTTTTTCTATCTGCATAGTTGTTATTTTAATTATAATAAAAGAAAGAAAAGATGATTCCTCTTCATGTACATTCCTGTTATTCTTTTTTAGAAGGAACGATAACAATTCCTAAACTGATAGAACGCGCCGGCGGGTATGGGGTAAAGACGCTTGCTCTTACAGATACAAACGGAATGTACGGCTTAATATCATTTGCAAAACAAGCTAAGGAAGCCGGGATAAAACCGGTTCTCGGTGCTTATATTGATGACCCGAACGATCCGGAATTAAACGCTCTCTTTTATGCTCGTAATGATGCCGGGTATTCTGAGTTGTGCAAACTTATAACCATCCGCCGGTTGCGCGATGATTTTTATCTGCGTGATGTTTTGGAAAAAGAACTCGGCAATTTTTTTGTTATCACTTCATCATTAAAACTCTTAAAAATAATCTCACCAAGGGAAAATTTATACGCCGGCTTAACAATTTCAGAAAAACAAAAAAAAGAAACTAAAAGTCTTTATGAATATTCAACATCAAAAAAAATAAAACTTGCAGCACTGCGCCCTATTTATTTTTTAAACAAAGACGATTATTTTATTCATAAAGTTGTGAGGGCGATTGATCTGAATACAACCATCGATAACCTGCCGGAAGATGAAATTACAGACCCTGAATTTTACTTTTCGGATCCGGAAGAAGATAAAAAATTGTGGAGAACAATGCCGGAGGCAATAAAAAACACAGAGTATATTGGGGAAAATTGTAATGTGGATTTGAAATTTAACGAGTACAAATTTCCAAAGTTTGATTTGCCCCCAGGACAAGATTCATTTTCAAAACTTTGGGAACTTAGCCATGAGGGATTAAAAAATAGATACGGAGTTGTAACCGATAAGCTGCTCGAAAAAGTTAGTTGCGAACTTGAAGTTATCCGAGAATTAAATTTTACAGATTACTTTTTAATTGTTTGGGATATTGTTCGAGAAGCGCACAACCGCGGGATGATGTTAATCGGTCGAGGCTCGGCGGCTAATAGTCTCGTTGCCTACTGCCTCGGTTTAACCCAAGTAGACCCGATTGAACTTAATTTATACTTTGAACGGTTTTTAAATAAAGGGAGAAGCAGTCCTCCCGATGTTGATCTCGATTTTTCGTGGAAAGAAAGGGATGAAATTGTTAAATACGTTTTCGATAAGTACGGCTACGAGAATGTTGCAATGATTTCAACTCATGTTACTTTCCGTGCTCGTTCTGCTTTTAGAGAAAGCGCAAAAGCATTTGGTTTTAGTGATGAAGAAATTTCAAAATATGCCAAGTTTATTCCGTGGACTGATGCGGTAAACTTTCCAAACATTGCAGAATTATTTCCGGAATCGCGTTCGCTTAATTTTAAAGTTGAACCATGGAAAAGCATTGTAGAAACTGCGGTAAAAATTGCAAACTTTCCCAGGCATCTCAGCATACACCCAAGCGGAATAATAATAACTCCCAAACCAATCACAAACTTTACTGCGCTGGAATACGCAAAGAATAAGGGGCTCGGACTAATAATAACACAGCCGGATATGTATGGCATTGAAGATCTTGGTTTAATTAAAATCGATCTTTTAAGTCAGCGTTCCCTCGGAGTATTAAGGGACACAATGAACAGTCTGAATAATCCAATTAGTGAGGATGATATTTAAGCGGCAAATAATTTTCTTTTTTGTTAAAACATCTTTCGGTATGTCATATACTTTATAAATCTTAGCCCCTACTTTTTTTTCTATTAGTTTTGAAGATGGAATAAAGAAGTTTTGGAAAAATCTCCATTCAGAGGTATACATTTCGTTAAGCAAGGATGTGATTTCCGGATTATCAAATCTCTTGTATCCGAGGTATTGCCGGATGTGTGTCTAATTCTTTTCCTCGATATGAGCATTGTCGTTTTTTAATGTATGGTATAGGGCGGGTATAATTAACGGGATGTTTCTTGTTGGTAAAAAAATTATGAGTCCGCTCTAAAAAGCTACAAATAAGCAGCTTTGTTTTTTGTGAAAAAAACTATCGATTAAAAAATATTTTAGCAATTATTTTCAAAATAAACTTGAGCCTATATTTATTTTTTACTTTTTATCTGGTAAAATTTATTCTTTGACTTATTGACCAAAACAATGCACTTTTCTCTTTGTTTCTGGGCATTAGAAACAGCGGGTTATATCTCTTTGGAAATTATATAACATTAGATTCTACCGAAGCCGCACTTATCCCAACGGCATTGGCAAAGATGTCCGCTTTATAGGAACCTCTGACTTTTAACTTCCGGTTGTTCATGTTTCTTGCAAACCCTGAGACCATTGCTTCCACGTTTGTTCTCAAACTTCTTCCCGGCAAGCGGGATGCTCCACTTTCTTTCGATATGCCTTGTATACTTTTTATGCGCTGCTGTTTCAGAAATTCTTCTTGCGTAAAATAATAGACACTTGCTTTCTTGTACTACCGCAGTTGATAACTGGAAGCAAAACTACATCGGCACAAACAGATAAATCGAATTCTGCATTGAATCGCTTTTTTATAAACTCAGCTTCCACCGTTTGTTTTGGATAGCTAACTAAATATTTATCATCATCTATTTGACTGATTTTTATTTCTACTCCGTTGGGCTTTATTCCCCTTATTGCCGTTTGTCCCGATGTAATGGCATGTGTATCAAATTTTAAGTCGTTATCCGCGCTGCCGGAATATTTGGATCATTTTTCAGATATGCAATTGCCTTTTCAATTGAATAAATTCCTTTACTTTTTCATCAGTCCTCTCTTTTTAAAT
>JAIOIM010000576.1 GCA_019912505.1 Ignavibacteriaceae bacterium | reverse complement strand
ACAACCAATGGCGGAGATGATTGGGTAGATGCTTCGTTTGCCGCATATGATTGGGATGATGTTTTTTTTATATCCGATGACGTTGGTTGGATAATGGGCGAGGCAGGTAAAATAATTAAAACAACTAACGGCGGTTTGAGTTGGAATTATCAAAGCAGTGGGCTGCCGCTCGGTATCAATTCGTCCTACTTTATTTCCGAGAGCATTGGCTGGGCTTGCGGCGGCGCGGGATATATAATCAAGACAACAAATGGTGGAAGTACCTGGGCTATTCAGAGGTATGCTTCCACTTCCAGTTTATCTTCAATTTATTTTCTTAATGAAAACCTCGGTTGGGCAGTTGGTTATAATCATATATTAAAAACTACCAATGGTGGAAATGACTGGTTTGATTGTGCACCCACAACTGATTTCATGTTTGCGGTAAAGTTTGTTTCCCCCAATATTGGTTTTGCTGTTGCGGGTTATGGTAGAATAATAAAAACTACCGATGGCGGAAGCACTTGGACGAACCAAACAACTCCATATACAGGGTGGCTTTCGGATATTTCTGTATTTAATGAAAACATTGCATGTGCGGTCGGAGATTACGGAAATATAATTAAAACAACTGATGGCGGGAGTAATTGGGTTTTACTAAATTCTAACAATTCAAGATCGCTCACATCAGTATTTTTCCTAAATGAAAATATTGGGTATGTTGCAGGAACACAGGGAGCAATATTAAAAACCGAAAACGGCGGTCTTCCTGTTGAATTAATTTCTTTCAATGCAAATTGCGTTAGTAGTGATGTTACTCTTTCTTGGTCAACCGCAAGTGAAACAAACAATAAAGGTTTTCAAGTAGAACGTAGGTCGTTAAAGGTGAATAGTCAATGGTCAATTGCGGGTTTTGTTGATGGTGCGGGGACAACAACGGAGTTGAATAATTATTCATTCACCGATGAAAATTTATTGCCGGGAAAATATTTATACAGATTAAAACAAATTGATTATGACGGCAGTTTTAAATACTCAAATATTATTGACGTTGAGGTTGAAATGCCAAATGAATTTGTACTTTATCAAAATTACCCCAACCCATTTAACCCGGTTACAAAAATTAAATACACAATTCCCAAAGAGGTCAATAGTCAATGGTCAATGGTAAATCTCAAAGTTTACGATATTCTGGGTAACGAGGTTGCAACGCTGGTTAATGAAGAACAAGCACCGGGTGTTTATGAGGTTGAGTGGAATGCTTCGTCCGTCAATCGGGGGCTTGCTTCCGGAGTTTATTTTGTGCGGCTTCAAGCCGGCAAATTGTCAAAATCACAAAAGATTGTTTTAATGAAATGATTATAAACCCCCCAAGAGTATTTAAATATTGACGGCTTGGATTTGGCAGCAACTAAGGAAAAATTCTTTTTATTAGCGTAAGGATTTTCATTCTACTGTGTATGGTTTAATTTACTTCAACAAAATCAAGCGATTTGTGGAATGTTTCATTCAACTTATAAACAGCGTATAAAGAAATTGCAAAGACCAACACGCCGACTAATATTGCGGAGTTAACAACTCCCAAATAACCTTTGCCAAAATTAAACATCAACGTAATTGGAACGGTTGCCCCGCGTACAAAATTCGGAACTGTTGTAGTAACTGTGGCGCGCAGGTTTGTACCGAATTGTTCTGCGGCAATTGTTAAAAACACTGCCCAATATCCAATTGAAAACCCCAGAGCCGTTGCAACTGAATAAAACAGAAAAGCAGAACCGCCTTGAAGAAACGAAAAATAAAAAGTTATTATTACCATCGCCATCATTAGGAAAATAAACACAACCTTTTTTCTGCTTTGTAAAAGCTGGCTCAAAATACCGCTTGAAAGATCGCCAAGAATCAATCCGATATAACAAAACATAATTGCCTGCCCTGCGGCAATCGGCTCGGCAAGGTTAAGTGCTTTGCCAAGTTCCGGTGAAAATGTAATGAGCACTCCAACCACATACCAAGACGGAAGACCTATGAGAATACATTTTAGATACCGGTTGAACAAATCTTTTTTTGTAAAGAGTGAAAGAAAATTTCCACGGGAAATATTTGTTTTTTTTATTGCCTCAAACATCCCCGATTCATAAACGCTAACCCGTAAAATAAGAAGCAGAAAGCCAAGTCCGCCGCCGATAAAATAAGAAGTACGCCACATAAAATCTTCCGCAATTGCATAAGCTACCACCGCACCCGAAACGCCGATGGTTGCAACCATCATTGTACCGTAACCTCGAATTTCTTTAGGAAGAATTTCTGCAACAAGCGTAATGCCTGCGCCAAGTTCACCGGCTAAGCCAATGCCTGCTAAAAATCTGCACACAGCATATTGGTCGACATTTGTAACAAAGCCATTTGCAATATTGGCAATAGAATAAAGCAAGATTGAGCCGAAAAGAATTTGGAGTCTTCCTTTTTTATCTCCGAGAATTCCCCAGATAACTCCGCCGATAAGCATTCCTATCATCTGCATGTTTAGGAGAAAAACACCTTTATCGAGAATCTGTGCGTCCAACAAACCAAGTGCTTTTAAGCTTGGAACTCGGACTATCCCGAAAAGAACCAAATCATAAATGTCAACAAAATAACCAAGTGCGGCTACAATAACCGGAATACTTAAAAGGTGTTTTAAAAGCGGGGTTGAGTTTTTCATTTTAAGTAAAAATAATTTGTAATTGATATGTTTGAAAATTATTATAAATGAACTTTACTTGCTGCACATCATCAGAACCGCCACAAAAAATTATCTCCGCCCATAGAATGGGCGGGTAATAAATGTATTGTGTGTTTTATTTTTAAAGAATTATTTAACCCATAACCAGCCGAATGTTCCGGCAGTGACGAGGGCGTAAAGCAATCCATCAATCATATATTTAAATGTTGTACTCCATGCGCGCTTATACCAAATTGAATCGTGTACGAGTGCCAAAGAATAACCAAGGAATGCAGTGACTCCTGTAAATCTAAAAACGGCAAGGTAATCTGCGCCGGGGACTAATGCTCTGCCAGCAACATACGCCGCAAAAATACTTACCACTATACTATAAATAAACCAGGTGATTAAACTGCCGGTCATCGAAGGAACTTCATTCTTCATAACTGTAATAAGTGCCGCAGGTCCTTTTTCCAGCTTTGCTTTAAATTCAGGAGTTCCCATTTCTTTCATATCATTAGCGTGCGGAAAATTATATTCGCCCGGAGGAAGATTAAACTTTCGGAGCGTATCCATTACGCCATCCTCATCGGGCAATTTTTTGAATTCGTTTTTATGATGCGGAAGTACCATGTGAACAAAGGAGCTTACAATAAAAACAAACACAGCCGATAGGAGAATTGGCAGCCAAAGGGAAACTATTGAAACCATAAAAGCCTCATGATTAGTTATTTCTTATGTTCATAATTGAAACCTGCGAATTGGGAGGTATGAAAAATAAATTTTTCATTTGTGATGGAAGATAAATTACATTTTTAATTGTTTATTAACAAGTGTTTTTCTGAGGTGGAAAATCGAAAATTCATAAATTATAAATCATTACGTTTCCGTTAGCTAACGGATAACGGAACATAAAGCCGAACTTTATGTTAGGTGAATTTTAGATTGAACGGTTTGTTGTTTTATTATACTG
>JAIOIM010000575.1 GCA_019912505.1 Ignavibacteriaceae bacterium | reverse complement strand
GTATATAATTCTATTTTCTAACTCTTATGTAAAGCTCTGTTAATTGTGCTTCACTCACTTCGGAGGGACAATCATCCATCAGCGAAACGGCACTTGCAGTTTTGGGGAATGCTATAACATCTCGTATAGAACTTTCACCTGCAAAAATCATTGCCATTCTATCAAAGCCGAACGCAATACCTCCGTGCGGCGGGGCGCCATACTGAAACGCCTTCATCAAAAATCCGAATTTTGCTTCGGCTTCTTCATCGCTAATACCAAGTGCTTTAAACATTTTTGCCTGAAGATCGGCGTTATGAATTCTTATACTTCCTCCGGCAATTTCGCTGCCGTTCAATACAAGATCATAAGCGCGGGCGTGCACTTTCTTCGGGTCTGTATCCATATACTGAATATCTTCAACTCTCGGAGAGGTAAAGGGATGATGCATTGCATAAAAACGCCGCGTTTCTTCATCCCACTCAAATAACGGAAAATCAGTTACCCAAAGAAGTTTTGGTTCGCTATCTTTTTTTATTAATTCTAAACGGCGTGCCATCTCAAGACGCAGTGCTCCCATAATGTTTAATGCTTTTAATCTGGAGCCTGAAAGAATAAATAATAAATCACCCGGCTTTGCGCCAAGTTTATTTATTATTCCAAGTTTCTCTTCGTCACTTAAAAATTTTGCAATGGGCGCTTCAAGCCCATCTTCTTTTACACGCATCCAAATTAAACCGCCGGCGCCGAGTTTTTTTACAAAATCTGTTAACACATCAAGCTGGTTTCGTGTGTACTCTCCGCAGCCAGGGGCTAGCAGTCCGGTTATTATCCCGTTTGTTTCAATCTGATCTTTAAATACTTTAAAACCTGTATTCACAAACTGATCGTTTAATGTTACCATCTCAAGATCAAAACGAAGGTCCGGTTTGTCCGACCCATATTTTTCCATCGCTTCATTAAACGACAGACGAGGCAGAGGAAGTTGAAGTTCTTTATTCCAAATTTCTTTGAACATCTCTTTCATCAAACCTTCAACCATTTCAAAAATATCTTGCTGGTCTACAAATGACATCTCAACGTCAATCTGTGTAAACTCCGGCTGACGGTCAGCACGCAGGTCTTCATCGCGGAAACACTTTACAATCTGAAAATATCTATCCACACCCGAAACCATCAACAACTGTTTATACTGCTGCGGCGATTGGGGCAGCGCATAAAACTTTCCTTTGTGCAATCGGCTTGGAACAAGGAAATCGCGCGCGCCTTCGGGAGTGCTCTTCATTAACACGGGAGTTTCAACTTCTGTAAAATTATTTGCATCAAAATATTTTCTTGTAAGCATATACATTTTATGACGAAGCAATAAGTTTTTTTGAATTACAGGTCGTCTTAAATCTAAGTAGCGATATTTTAATCTTATTTCTTCATGCGTCTCTATTTTATCAGCAATCGGGAAAGGCGGAGTTTTGGCTTCGTTTAATATTACAAGTTTATTCGCCATAATATCTACATGCCCTGTCGGAAGATCGGGGTTATCGGTATCTGCCGGGCGTTTTCTTACTACACCCTCAACCGAAATAACATATTCGCTTCTAAGTTCTTTTGCCATGTGATGTGCATCTGCATTAAAAGCAGGTTCAAAAACTACTTGGGTAATACCGTAACGGTCGCGTAAATCGATAAAAATTAATCCGCCCAGGTCGCGTCTTGTATCAACCCAACCGTTTAATATTACAGACTCGCCAATGTTTGTTTCACGTAATTCACCGCAAGTATGCGTTCTTTTCTTGAACTGCATTAT
>JAIOIM010000061.1 GCA_019912505.1 Ignavibacteriaceae bacterium | reverse complement strand
ATGGGTCATACTCGCAGGGTGACTAATTAAACTTTCCACACCCCCAAGGCTTTCGCCAAGAGTAAAAACCTTTACATTTTTTAATATTTTTTTTGCTAACTCAACATCACCGAAATCAGCTGAAATCATGCCGCCGAAACCGCGCATCTGTTTTTTTGCAAGTTCGTGGTGAGGATGAGAAGCGAGTCCCGGGTAATATACTTTTTTTGCAATCCCCGATTCAGTTAAAAATTTTGCAACGACAATTGCATTACTATTGTGTCTTTCCATCCTCACTGCAAGTGTTTTTGTCGAACGAAGCAAAAGCCAGCAATCAAAAGGTGAAGGTATGGCGCCCACGGCATTTTGAATATATCGCAGCCGTTTGTGAATTTCATCGCTATTGGTCAATAGAATTCCGCCGATAACATCGCTATGCCCGCCAATATATTTTGTCTCGCTGTGTAGTACAATATCAATTCCAAACGCCAAAGGGTTTTGAAAATAAGGGCTCATAAAAGTATTGTCGCAAACACTAATCAAATTATTTTTTTTGCATACCTCAGCGCTCATAGCAAGATCGGTTAAATTAAGCATCGGGTTCGTCGGCGTTTCAAGAAAAACCATCTTTGTATTTTCTTTAACTGCTCCTTCAATGTTATTTACATCGTTTGTATTTACCCACGAAAACTCGAGCCCAAAATCTTTCATAATTAATTCAAACAATCTGTATGTTCCGCCGTATACATTATCAGATACAATAATGTGATCGCCTGCTTTTACCAAACCCATTAATGCGTGTGTAGCAGAAAGCCCGGAAGAATATGCAACGCCATATTTACTTTTTTCAAGCGCAGCTATGTTTGCCTCGAGTGATTGGCGGGTTAAGTTATGTGTACGACCGTATTCGTAACCTTTGTGCTTGCCTAATTCTTCCTGAGCATAAGTTGATGTTTGATAAATAGGCGTAATAACCGCGCCGGTAACGGGGTCGGGTTTTTGTCCGGCATGAATTGCGTCAGTTGAAAATCCCATAATAAAATCC
>JAIOIM010000574.1 GCA_019912505.1 Ignavibacteriaceae bacterium | reverse complement strand
ACGACTTAAGTCGTGGGTTAACAACAACCTAATCTTATACAAAACCGTTTCAACGGTTTATATTTTTATCTCAAATTGACTTGTTGCCTTTTTAGACCAGACTCAATAATTGTTATATAAATTATTATTTATATATTTGCATCAAATAATTGCGGAAACGTGGTAAAAAATTTACAAATTAATGTCTCTGTAAAATGCCCGATTGGTAAAGTCGGGGTTCATAAAGCTATAAATATTTTAAAGAAACATCACCAGGTTAGCATTGCCTCTTTAATAATTAATTTTGTATCTCCGGAGCAGATTAAGGAAATAAATGCAGAATACCTGAATCATCATTACGTAACGGATATAATTACATTCAATTATTCCGGTTCTAACACCGATTTGGATGGCGAAATTTTTATTTCGCCCGATGAGGCGGCAAAAAACGCTAAATCTTACAAAATAGATTTCGATAATGAATTGAAAAGGCTTGTTGTTCATGGGTTTTTGCACCTTTTGGGTTTTGATGATAAAACCCGTAGAGAAAAATTAATAATGAGAAATATGGAAAATCAATTGCTTTATAGATTAAATTTTACTTTATTGCAAGCAAACAGATGATAACAGATTTAGTAAAGGTATTAGAGATTATAGCCAATGGAATTCAACGCAAGTTAACTCAGGATGAAATATCTAACGAGATAAGCCTGCAGAAGCGTTCTGTTGATTATAACATTATAGCCGCCGCATACAGTTGGATTTATGAAAAGTTACTAAAAGATGTAACTTCTAAACACAGCTATACCCGTAATGGAAGCCAAAGAATTCTTTCTTCCGAAGAGTATGATTCAATTGGCTTAGACAATGCAAATTATATTTTGCATTTTTATAATATCGGTTTGCTTAACGAAAGAGATTTAGATAAAATAATTGAACAAATAAACCGTTTCCCCCTCGAAACGATAAGTTTAAATGAAATAAATGTTTTCATTTTAACGCTTTTTCTTGATATTGATACTATAACTCCTCCTGGCAGCCGAAAAATGTTGTATTCATCTGATAAGATAAATTAAAAATCATTTTTTATGGCAAAAAATTTAGTTCTTGTAGAGTCTCCTGCAAAGGCGAAGACTATAAATAAATATCTTGGTAAAAACTACATTGTAGAATCAACCGTAGGGCATATTCGGAATCTACCTAAGGCAAGGCTTGGTGTAGATGTAGAAAATAATTTCCTCCCGCAATATGTTACTATCCGCGGCAAAGGTGATACTGTAAAAAAAATAAAATCACTTGCTGCCAAAAGCGAACACATTTATATAGCTACAGACCCTGACCGCGAAGGAGAGGCAATTGCACAAGATATTGCCGATATATTAAACGGTCACTCCTCGGGTAAACTTCATAGAGTTCTCTTCAACGAAATTACAAAGACCGGCGTAAAAAAAGCTATGGAATCGCCGCGTAATATCGATGGTAATCTTGTTAGCTCTCAACGGGCTCGCCGGGTGATGGACAGAATAATCGGATATAAAATAAGTCCGTTTCTCTGGAAAGCTATCATCGAAATTTCAGGCAGCAGTTCACTTTCTGCCGGCAGAGTGCAGTCGGTTGCATTAAAACTTATCTGCGATAGGGAAGAGGCAATTGACATTTTTGTTGCAGTTGAATATTGGTCGCTCTGGGCTGTGTTCAAAACCGTGAAGGGTGAAACATTTAAAGCAAAACTTTTCAGTATAAACGGAAAAGATATAAAGGTGCGCCCGAAAGCTGATTTGCAAGGCGCCGAACTTGACGAGTTTTTAGAAAAATATTTGGCTATCGGCAACGAAGAAAACGCGCAAAAAATATTTGATGTTTTAAGGGGCAAAAACAATTTTGCTATATCGAACATCGTAAAAAGAAATACAAAGAGAAATCCTTATCCGCCGTTTATTACAAGTACACTACAAGCGGAAGCATCACGCCGATTAAGAATGCGCCCTAAACAAACGATGATGCTCGCTCAAAAACTGTATGAAGGAGTTGACCTTGGCAAAGAAGGAACCGTAGGTTTAATAACTTATATGCGTACCGACTCAACCAGACTTAATGATGAGATAGTAAGCGAAGTTAGGGATTTAATAAAAGATACTTATGGTCAGGCATTTATTCCCGAAACTCCCAATAGTTTTGAAAAAAAGAAAAAGATAAATGTACAGGATGCACACGAAGCAATTCGCCCGACATCATTAAAATATACTCCCCAATTTGTAAAACCGTTTTTAGACAGCCGTTCTTATAAACTTTACGAACTTGTATGGCTGAGGTTTTTTGCTTCCCAAATGACTCCGGCATTAATGGAAACAACAGTAATTGAAATATCTGCCGATGAATTTTTGTTTAAGGCATTTGGCACAGCTATAAAATTCAAAGGCTTTATGCAGGTTTACGAAGAGATTGCTGAACCGCGCGAAAATACAGAAGACAGGGAAGAATATGCTAATGATACTATTCCGCTGGGGTTAGAAAAAGATCAAAAGTTAGCGTTAGACGAACTACAAAAAACACAGCATTTTACAAAACCACCGGCGCGTTTTACAGAAAGTTCGCTTATTAAAGAACTCGAGAGCAAAGGCATAGGAAGACCAAGCACGTATTCTATGATTGTAAGTACAATACAGGATAGAAAATATGTTGATATGGTTGAGCGGAAATTGAGTCCGACGAAACTTGGAAAAGCAGTTAGTAAAATCTTAGTAACAAATTTTCCGGAAATAATAAACGAATATTTTACGGCAAATATGGAAAGTGAACTCGATCAAATTGCATCGGGAGAAAACCAATATGTAAAGGTGTTGAATGATTTTTACACACCGTTTTCAAAAGCATTAAAAAAGGTTGAAGATAAAGTAGAAAAAATTCTTTGCGATAAATGCGGCAGCGAAATGGATATAAAGATTGGCAGATTCGGAAAATTCCTCGCTTGCACAAATTATCCCGAGTGTAAAAATATAAAATCATTAAAGTCCGTGGCGGCTGCAAACCAGGAACCCGAATATACTGGTGAAACCTGCGAAAAGTGCGGCGGCAGATTAGTTTTTCGTACAGGAAGTTTCGGTCGTTTTGTGGGATGCGAAAAGTATCCCGATTGCGATTTTATTAGAAACATTTCATTCGGCGTTCCGTGCCCCAAATGCAGCGATGGAGATGTTGTTGAAAGAAAATCGAAACGAGGAAGGCTATTTTACGGCTGCAGTCGTTACCCAGAATGCGATTTTGTTAGCTGGTACAAACCTGTTGCCAAACCATGCCCTAATAAAGATTCCAAATATATGGAACAACGTTACTCTGTAAAAAAAGGTCAATACTTAAGGTGCCCTGTTTGTGCTGAAGAAGCTCAAATTGAAACGGAAGAATCTGAAACTTCAGAAGAATAATTATTATGCTGGTAAAACAGTTAATAACAAAATATTTAGAAAAATTAAAGAGTGTTAATCGTTACTCCAACAACACTATTACGGCTTATAGTAACGACTTAAAAGTCTTCCACGAGTTTTGTGAAAATTATTCAAGGGCAGAAATAGAATCAATTTCCGAAAGGTTTATAAAGTCTTACCTTATGTTTTTAAGCGAAACCGGTTTAGATAAAAAATCGATAGCGCGTAAACTTGCATCTGTCAGAGGATTATTTAAA
>JAIOIM010000573.1 GCA_019912505.1 Ignavibacteriaceae bacterium | reverse complement strand
CATCTGTAGTGTTAAATATTATTGATCCACCGTCCGGCGACCAGGATGGATTAGCTTCATTAATATTTTCTGATGCTGTTAATTTATACGATCTGATTCTTGTCCCTATTACAGCCGCATATATATCCGAGTTTGTTGTTTTAAGTCCATCGTTTTCTTCCAAAGTATAAGCAATCATTTTTCCGTTCGGCGAGTACTTTGCATTTTGAAAATCGCCAAGAAACATAAACTCACCCGATGAGGAATATTTGTATAATCCTTTGCCGGCTGCGTAAAATAAATCATCGTTTTTTCTCGATTGATCGGCGTATATAATATTATCTTCTCCAAATGGGGTCAATTCTGTTTTTCCAGCTTTTGTATAAACAAATAATTTATTGCCGTAAATTTTAGTAATTCTAAAATCAGATTCCGGCAGTGTTGTAAATTTATTTGCTGTGGTTGAAAAGAAAGCGAGAGAGTCATTGAAAAAAAATGCGAGTGTGCTGTCATCAATTAATTTCAAATCGCTTAATCGATCGCGGGTTGATAGAAGTTTTGTTGTTGTTCCGTTTTCTGTATTGACGGATTGCAGAGCAAAATCGTAGCGGCGTATGTCATCAAGAAATTTTGCACCGATAAAATAAATTGTTTTACCCTCTTTTGATGAAACATATTCGTATCCCGATTTTTCTTCACCGGTAAGTTTTAAAAGTTTTTTATCTTCTATATTATATGACCAAATTCCTTTGTAGTTATTACCTGTAACAAAAACTTTACTTCCATCAGGGGAATAACGGGGAAAATAAAATTGATTTTTTGCATCTTCAAAAAGAATCTTTTCCGATTCTGCAGATATAGAATCGGTAACAGAGGAAAAATAGCTGTCGGCAGGTTTTTCATCAATTCTTTGTTCGCCGCACGCAGCAAGCAGAAAAAACATTGGAATTACGTATATAAGTTTCATCGATAAACCTTAAATAAAACACTCAGCAGAATGAAAAACTGATTCAAAATTAATGTGTTAATCTAAGAAAAATTGTTTCTTTATACGAGTCAAAATACTGCGCTCATTCTACCGAATTTAATAAGACACCTTACGCATTATTCGGCTTTGCGTAAGGTAAATTATTAATTGAAAATTGAAGACGCTTCCTCTAAAAAAAAGTTTTTATAAATTTCAAAGTGGATATTCTATTAAGTAACCCGGTAAGAGTATCATCACAAACTTATTACGGCTTGCTTTAGCAAAAAGGATTAAAGTGCACATCCAAACGTGGGCTTTAGCCCTAGTGCGGCGCGGCTAAAGTCGGAGTGTTATTTTGTTTTTAGTCCGCTAGCTGAGCTGATGCTAATTGTGAGAATAGAAAATTATTACGTCAAGGTGAACGCTTAGTTATCGGCTTAAAGAAAAACCGTTACGCCACAGCTCACAGGTAAAACGGTTTCAAAAACAGTGACCTTGGTAGCGTTAACCCACGGATTAATCCGTGGGTTAATAAGAAACAAATAAGATTTACAACCGTTTCTCTGTTGGAGTCCTTGTGATAACGGTTTCTGTTTGGCAATTTTTATTCTATGCCATCTTGGATAATTAAAAACCACTGCTTTCAGACAACCTCTAAATATCGGAACTATTCATATACAGTCACTGCGTAACATGAGTTACTCAACCCGGCATTTACAAATAGTTGGTTGCCGTAATTTTCTATCATAATACTTTACCATTTAACGATAACTTATTTTTAGGTTGTTAATATGTGTGGTAT
>JAIOIM010000572.1 GCA_019912505.1 Ignavibacteriaceae bacterium | reverse complement strand
AACAATGGCGGGGCAGCTTCTTTCACCCGAACTACTGCTAATAATATGGATTGCAGCCGGGTTAATTACGTTTGTGGGTGCACTTGCAAACGCTGAGGTTGCCGGTATGATTGACGAAACCGGCGGACAGTATATTTATTTCAAAGAAATGTATGGAAAAACTTTCGCATATTTTTACGGCTGGTCGGGCTTTGCAGTTATACACAGCGGCAGTCAGGCGGCAATAGCTTATGTGTTTGCCGAATATGTAGGTTACTTTTTTAAGTATCCTTCACTCCCCGATTCCATCGTCCACTTTTCAATTTGGATTCCGATAATCGGAAATATTTTTCCATTTGCCGAGTTCGGGACAAAAGCCGTTGCAATTTTATGTATTCTTTTTTTAACGGGAATAAATTACGTTGGTGTAATTTTCGGCGGCATTGTACAAACGATAATTACTATAATAAAAATTGCTTCAATTGTTCTCCTTTCAATTTTGCTTTTAACATTCGGCGATGGTAATTATCAAAATCTTTCTAACGGATTTCAATTGGCGCCGCAGGTTTCGGGTAATCTTTTTGCAATTATAGGGCTTGCACTTGCCGGTGCATTTTGGGCTTACGATGGATGGAACAACGTAACCTACGTTGCCGGCGAAATAAAAAATCCAACCCGCAACGTACCGCGCGCTTTGTTATACGGCACTTTGATAGTGGTTGCAGTTTACGTTTTAACAAATATAGCCTACATCTACATCCTTCCGGTTGAAGTTATGAAAAACTCGCCACTTGTTGCAGCCACAGCCGCCGAAGCAATATTCGGCAAGATGGGTGCGGAGATAATTGCTATCGGCGTTATCATTTCAACTTTTGGCGCATGCAACGGAAATCTTCTCACCACTTCACGAATTCAATTTGCTATGGCTCGGCAGAATTCATTTTTTAAATCATTCGGAAAAATTCATCCGCGTTACGGCACACCCCATTTTTCACTTGTTGCACTCGGGCTTTGGTCTTGCGTACTTGTTTTAACGGGTTCTTTCGATACTATTTCCGATTATGTTATCTTTGCGTCATGGTTGTTTTACATGATGGGCGCGTACGGTGTATTTATTTTGCGAAAAAAAATGCCGGATAAACCGCGTCCCTACAAAATGTGGGGTTATCCCTGGACCCCCGCAATATTTGTAATTTTTTCATTTGTATTTTTGATAAATTCGCTCGTTGCAGATACACAAAACTCGGCAATGGGTTTGGCGTTAATATTACTTGGTTTACCGCTTTATATTTTCTGGCGGTATAAACAAAAAAATGATTCACAAAAAGATAAAGATTAATGAAAGATAAAAAGTTTTTTATAATTGATGCTATGGCGCTTGCCTATAGAGCATATTATGCGTTCATCGGCAGACCGCTTGTTTCATCAAAAGGCGAACCTACATCGGCGGTGTACGGTTTTGTAAACCAGATATTAAGAATACTCGAAGTTCATCAACCCGATTATATCGCAGTGGCATTCGACTCGCCTGAAAAGACCTTCAGACATGAAAAGTTTGAGAGTTATAAATCATCACGACAGGAAATGCCCGATGATATGAAACCGCAAATCAATAGGATAAAACAGGTCATCGAGATACTGAACATCCCCATATACATATTGCCGCGCTACGAAGCTGATGATATAATTGGCACCGCTGCAAAACATGCCGAACAAGCCGGACTGCTTACTTATGTTGTTACACCCGATAAAGATTTTAATCAGATGATAACCGAAAGAGTGCGGATTGTGCGCCCCGGAAAAACAACAGATGAAATTATAGTCTGGGATAGAAAAAAAGTTTTGGATGAGTTTGGGTTTGAACCAAAACAGATGATTGATTACCTCGCGCTTATCGGCGATAAATCGGATGATATTCCTGGCGTTGCCGGTATCGGTCCGAAAGGCGCCGTTCCGCTTATTCAACAGTATGGCTCTGTGGAATCTATTTACGAACATATTGAAGATATTGAAAAAGCCGGTATAAAAAACAAACTTCTTGCCGGTAAAGAAGACGCAATAATTTCAAAAGACCTCGCTACAATATTTTGCGAAGTTCCGATCGATTTTGATTTTGAAAAAGCAATATTGAGCAGCCCCGATTTTGATAAACTTCGCGATGTATTTGTGGAGTTGGAATTTAAAGCTCTTTATACCCGCTTGCTGAATGTATACGGCAGCAGTGCAAAACAAAGCGAAGTTAAGGATGTTATTGAGGCTGAGTTATCGGCTTACGATTCTGAAAAGGTTAACTACAAACTTATAACATCAATTAAAGAAGCGGAAGAACTTGCGACAAAATTGATGAAAGCCGAGCAATTTGTTTTTGATACCGAAACAGACGGGCTTGATCAGTTTGTGTTAAAAATAGCCGGCGCATCTTTCGCTTTAAAACCTGGCGAAGCATATTTTGTAGCGGTTAATCCATTTGAAACAAAAGTAGATTTGTTTTCAAAGGATTTACCTGACTGGATGAAACTGAAGGACTTTATAAAAATATTTAAGCCGGTTTTTGAAAACAAATCGAAAAAGATTTGTCAAAACGGAAAGTATGATATAGCTGTTTTACGTACGCTCGGTATTGAGGTTAAGGATTTTTACTTCGATACAATGCTTGCCGCTTACATTTTAGACCCCGACCAAAAACACGGGATGGATGAGCTTGCACGAAAATATCTAAACTACAACTGCATCCCAATTTCAACATTAATCGGAAATAAAAAAGATCCCTCTATAATTTTTGATGCAGACTTGAACGAGCTTTCAACATATGCCGCCGAAGATGCAGACGTTACGCTCAAACTGTTCGATAAATTCGCAGAAGAATTAGAAAAAGAAAAATTAACAAAGCTTGCGTTCGATGTTGAGTTCCCGCTTGTAGAAGTTCTTGAAGATATGGAGCGTGAGGGTATTAAAGTTGATGAACACGCGCTTCATCTTTTTAGCGATGAGTTGCAGGTTATGATTGTTGATTATACCAAAAAAATATTCGATGCCTGCGGAACGGAGTTTAACATAAACTCACCGAAACAAATGCAGGAAATATTATTTGATAAACTCGGGCTATCGACCGGGAAAAAAACTAAAACCGGTTTTTCAACCGATGCACGTTCACTTGAAGCAATTCGCGGTGAACATGAAGTTGTTGATTACATTCTTGATTACAGACAAATAACAAAATTAAAATCAACTTATGCCGATTCCCTTCCGAATCTGATTCAACCAAAAACCGGCAGAATACATACATCATTTAATCAAACAGTTGCGGCAACAGGCAGGCTATCGAGCAACGATCCGAATCTTCAAAATATTCCTATCCGCACAGACCTCGGTAAAGAAATAAGAAGAGCGTTTGTTCCGAGAAATAGCGATTATATTATTTTGAGTGCCGATTACAGTCAGATTGAGTTAAGAATTATGGCGTCTATTTGCGGCGACCCTGCTTTGGTGAGCGCATTTAAAAATGAAGAAGACATCCACAGAAGTACGGCGGCGCATGTGTTTATGGTTTCACCGGAAGATGTTACGCCCGATATGAGACGGAAAGCAAAGGAAGTAAACTTTGGAATTTTGTACGGCATTGGTCCGTTTGGTTTGAAGACGCGGCTCGGCATTACGCAGCAGCATGCAAAAGAAATTATTGAAACTTACTTTAACACTTTTAAACGTGTTAAAAACTTTATGGATGATTCCGTACTTCACGCAAAAGAAAAAGGGTATGCAGAAACGCTGCTCGGCAGACGACGATTTTTGCCTAATATAAACAGCAACAACCGGGTTGTTCGTCAGTTTGAAGAACGGGTTGCGATAAACATGCCTATTCAAGGCACTGCGGCTGATATGATAAAATTAGCGATGATTAATGTTTACAAATATCTTACTGAAAATAAATTCCGTTCAAAGATGGTTCTGCAGGTTCATGATGAGCTTCTGTTTGATGTTCATAAAGATGAACTGAATGAAATTAGACCGATATTAAAAGAATTAATGGAAGCGGCGCTTCCTCTTAATGTGCCTGTAATTGTTGAAACAGGTGTTGGAGACAACTGGCTTGATGCACACTGATTTTGAGAAGAATAAAATAAAAAAAATACTTTGTATAAAACCGAGGGGCATCGGCGATATAGTATTATCAACAATCATCCTCGATAGTTTACATGCTTTTTTTAATGAAGTTAAAATCGATTACTTAGTCGAAAGTTTTGCAAAACAATCTGTAGAATTTAATCCGCTTGTAAACAAAGTTTTAACAATGGAGAAAACTGAGTTCCCGTTAAAAGTTGCGATGCGCGTCGGCAAAGAAAAATATGATATGCTAATTGATTTGTGGAGCAACCCCCGCAGCGCACAGATTACTTTTTTATCGGGTGTAAAATATCGTGTCGGCTTTTCGTACCGAGGCAGAAAATACGCATACAACATTAGAGGAACAGAAAGCAAAGGAACGCATCACTCGGCAGAACATAATCTCGAATTGTTGAAAGCGATTGATATCCCGATAATCTCAAAAAAAGTTCATTATTATGTTTCCGAAAATAACAAACGATTCGCCTCTGAATATTTTAACTCGAATAATTTAAGCGATAGTTTTGTCGTGGGAATAATTCCCGCCGGAGGGTGGGAATCGAAACGCTGCGATGCCGTAAAGTGGGTAGAGATTTGTAATGCAATTTTAGAAAAACGTGATGTTAAGTTTTTAATTCTCTGGGGTCCGGGTGATGAATCCGATGCCGATTATATAAAACTTCACTTGAATGATAAAGCATTGTTAGCGCCGAAAACAGAACTTGCCGCGATGACCGGATTGATGAGTTTGTGCAAATTAATTATCGCAAATGATTCCGGTCCGATGCACCTCTCGGCTGCAATGGGTATTCCCACACTTGGAATTTTTGGTCCGACAAACCCTAAGGCACACGGTCCTTATTCACCCAATTCCGATTATGTTATAAAAGAAGATTTGTTTTGTATTATTTGTAATAAGTTAGTATGCCCTTACAAACACGAGTGTATGCTTGATCTGCCGGTGGAAATGGTTTTGGAGAAGATTGAAAAGATTTTAACACTTACCAACCTTAAATAGTTATCTCAATTCCTTCTTGTTTTACTAATTGAATAAGCGGAGAATAATCATCTGCTAAAAATCTTTTTTCTCCAACTCCAACCGGTTCTATTTTATAACTTATTTTTCTTGCTGATAACCACAATGTCGAGGAATACTTATTTGATTTTCGATCAAATAACGGGGAAATTACCATCAAATCAATATCACTATCTTCCGCAGCAGTTCCATTTGCTTGACTACCATAAATAAATGCTTTGGAAACAGTAATTCCTTCACCAACTAAATCAGCTAAATATCTCTTTACTATAGCTCTAATTTTTGAATTAACCACTTCAGTAATTCTTTTGTTTTCTTTAAATAATTTTTAGCAGAGGTAATTCCGGGAGAATCAATTTGGTAACCAGGGTATCTTCCCTCTAATAAACCACTATGGACTGCAAGTCCATAGTTTTCATGTTGACTAAAAGTCAATTATTCCAGAATGAAATTTGAATCGTCTTCATTATTTGGTTTTCTGTGGTGTTCCAAATATTCGTTTACAATTTCATCTGTTATATTTCCTGTACTCCAACAACCATAACCTATTGCCCAAAAATGTTGCCCCCAATAACGCTTTTTTAGCTCCGGGAATTCTTCTTGCAATTTTCGTGAACTTCTTCCTTTGAATCTTTTTACCAAATTGCTTATTGAATGTGAGGGTAGGTAGCTTATATGTATATTAACATGGTCGTTTGAGATTACTCCTTTTAATACTTCCACATCCTCTGAATCACATATTTGTAGAAGAATCGATCTGCAACGTTGCTTTTTATCTCCATTCAACACTTTATATCTATACTTCGTACTCCATACTATATGGACTGTTAATCGTGATACTGTATGTCCTGATGTTCTTTGATTTTTCACTTCACAAAGTAACCATTTTTAGAAGCTAAAGCGAGATGCACTGAAGTGCATAGTTTTAACTTCGACTGTGACCAAGAAAAAAGAATATTTAGCCAAATTTTATATTTAGTTTCTTTTTGTTATAAGTTGACAATAAAAAATAAAATAGCTACATTTTACCTGGCTAGAAATAGCCATTGTTGATAACAATATCACCTACCAAAC